>SKZL01000109.1 GCA_007127395.1 Balneolaceae bacterium | reverse complement strand
CGTGCGATACAATCATTAGTGTTCCTTCAAATTGCTGTAACGCCTGTTGCAGGATATTTTTTGATTGCATGTCCAGGTGGTTGGTGGGCTCATCAAAAATGAGAAAATTACCGGGATTGAGGAGCATCTTTGCCAGGGCGAGGCGGCTTTTCTCACCTCCCGATAACACCTTCACTTTTTTGAAAACATCATCACCGATGAATAGAAAGCACCCCAGAATTGTACGTAATCGCGTTTCAGATTCATGAGAACCTGCAAGCCTCATCTCATCCAAAGCACTGTTTTGTGGGTTTAATTCATCAGCCTGATGTTGTGCAAAGTAGCCGGTGGTTACATTGTATCCTGGAATTCGGGAACCGGATGTTAAGGGTTCATTCCCGGCCAATATTCGAATGAGGGTTGACTTTCCTGCACCGTTTGGCCCAACTACCGCTATTTTATCCCCACGTTCAATTTCATAATTGATTCCGCCGAAGACAGTCAGATCTCCATATTTTTTGACCACATTTTCAAGTTTCAGGACGACCTGCCCGGCTCGTTCAGGGGGTGGAAAACGAAACGATATTTCTGAATCGTCATCTTCTATGGTGATTCTCTCCAGTTTTTCAAGCTGTTTGATCCGGCTCTGAACCTGTTTCGCTTTTGTTGCTTTTGCTCTGAAGCGGTCAATGAAATCTTGTGTCTGCTTGATCTCTTTCTGCTGATTTTCATACTGCTTTTTCAGCATTTCCATCTCCTCTGAAAATTTCTTCTCATAGAAGGAGTAATTCCCGGCATAATCGTAGAGGTCACCGTTTTGAAGTGCCAATGTTCTGGTGGTAACGATATTCAAAAATGATCTGTCGTGTGAAACAAGGATCACAGCTCCTTCATACTGAATCAGAAATTGCTCAATCCATTGTAGTGATTCTATATCCAGATGGTTTGTCGGCTCATCCAGCAGCAGATATGAGGGGTTTAGCAGCAGCAGTTTTGCAAGAGCAATTCTCATCAGCCAGCCACCACTGAATTCAGTTGTAGGGCGGCTCAGATCACTATCTGAAAATCCAAGCCCTTTTAGTACACGAATAATGTCCGATTTAATTGAATATGCACCCAGATCTTCCAATTTGTGTTGATTTACGCCAAATGCTTCAAGTGCGTCTTGATGTTCACGACTCCCGGGATCAAGGGATTCCAGTTTGTTTTGCAGATTCTGTTGATCATTATGCAATTTCAAAATGGATTCAAAAATACGTTCAACCTCTTCGAAAACCGTGAGTCCGGGATCGGGATCTACACCATCCTGTGGCAGATATCCCACAGTGGACCTGTTGCTCATATCGACAGACCCCTTATCGGATTCTTGTTCACCGGCAATGATTTTCAGAAGAGTTGATTTCCCGGCTCCATTAGGGCCAACCAAACCGATCCGTTCACCGGGGTTAATGGTGGCTGAAATAGAATCAAAAAGTGGCCGCTCTCCGAAATGTAAAGTAATATTGTCTAACTGAAGCATGTATATTCCTGCATAAAATTGGGTAACGCTCAAAATAGCAAACCTGAATGAGGAGTTACAGCAGAATACACTCTTTTATTGAATCAGTTGAGAGTTTTTTTAATGCGACTTCAATGAGTATTCTTTAAATTAGAAACCAATCAGAACTCCTTTCGAAAAACAGACGGCCTGAAATGAAGAATCGACAAAAACTTATTGACAGTTCTAAATATCTGTTACTATTATTGACCATTACAACGCTTTGGAGCTGCCGCGGCGATTTACAACAGCCTGTCTATCAATACATTTTGGATAACCCTGCAGAGACAGGCAGTCAGTTTCCATATCTCTTCAAAGACAATACCGGAACCCTCTTTATGAGCTGGATCACATACATTGATGAAGATATCCATGCATTGCAATTTGCTTCCTATGGTGAGGGGGGATGGTCAGTCGCACAAACAGTCAGGGTTGGCACAGATTTTTTTGTAAACTGGGCTGATTTTCCATCAATGGTTGGCCTCGGTGGTGAACCGGTTGCTGTACAATGGCTTCGCAAGGTTGAAGGCGGGCCATATGCATATCATGTGCAGATCGGCTTTCAGACAGAAGAGACTGGGGGTTGGGAAAAGATAATCACTCCGCACCTGGATGGTACTGCTACAGAACATGGCTTTGTTAGTATGCAGCCTCTGGCTTCTGACCGGGTACTGGCCATCTGGCTGGATGGCCGGGAAACTGATGGTCGTGAGCATGGAGAGTATGATGATTTCTCTAAATCGATGACTTTACGCTCCGCCGAAGTCTCATCAGACGGAGAAATTCTCAGAAAAAATGTGATTGATCACACAGTTTGCGACTGTTGCCAGACAGATCTTGCTGAGATTGAAGGAGATTTTCTTGCTGTTTATCGTGGGCGTTCAGAAGATGAGATCCGTGATATTAAAATAAGCCGTTACGCTACAGAAACCGGTGAGTGGGGTGAACCGTTTTTAGTGCACAATGATGGCTGGCAAATACAAGGTTGCCCGGTCAACGGTCCCAGGATCGCAGTTGATGAAAATAGAGTTGCTGTAATCTGGTACACCGGAGCGGAGGAAAATCCGGGTGTTAAACTGGCCAGATCTGCTGATGGAGGGTTAACTTTTCATGAACCGATACTGATTGCTGATGAAGGAGCTTTGGGAAGAGCTGATCTGTTGATGGACGGTGATGGATCCATATACGTTAGCTGGTTGCAGCAGATTGGGGATACAGGGCATGTACGGCTAAAAAAAATAGGGCCGGACGGATCGCCGGATGAGGCCATTACCGTTGGGATTACGTCATCAACCAGAAGAAGCGGTTTTCCTCGAATTGCTAAAGTTGATAACCAAATCATCGTTGCATGGACTCAGACAGAGCCCCTGTTACGCGTCAGAACCGCCAGAGTGGATATCTGATTTTAAATTTACCATCTGCAGATTATAACATTCACAAATAATTCACCAAGTCATGATGCAAAAGTATCGAAAACTTACAATAACATCGCTAATCACTCTTTTAGCTCTTGTTTTTACAGTCTCTCAGACTGTTCAAGCACAAACAGATCGAAGTGTCTATCTGGATCAGGCCATTGAAATTTTGGAAAGTGTTCCTCTTTTTGACGGTCATAACGATGCTCCTTGGCAGTATCGAAACCGTGTCGGTTACAAATTTTCAGAACTTGATTTCTACGATACCACTCATTTGGAGAGGGACATGCATACAGATATCCCAAGATTGCGTGAGGGGAGGGTTGGTGCCCAATGGTGGTCGGTCTATGTTTCAGCAAATATACCTGAAGATGAAGCTGTGAAGCGGACATTGGAACAGATCGATTTTGTACACAGGTTGAATGAGCAGTATCCGGAGCACTTTGAACTGGCACTGACTGCCGACGATGTTGAACGGATTTTCGCTGATGGTAAAATAGCATCTTTGATTGGAATGGAGGGAGGGCACTCGATAGCCAACTCCCTGGCAGTACTACGAATGATGTACGATCTGGGAGCACGATATATGACCATCACTCACAGCCGGACTCTCGACTGGGCGGATGCTGCCGGCGATAATCCACAGCATGATGGCCTTTCAGAGTTTGGTGAAGAGGTAATACGTGAAATGAACCGGTTGGGTATGCTTGTGGATCTTTCTCACACAACACCGGCAACGATGCGTGATGCAATTCGAGTAACCGAGGCACCGGTGATGTTTTCTCATTCCAATGCAAGAGCACTAACAGGTCATCCAAGAAATGTGCCGGATGATGTGCTGCATCTGACCCGTGATAATAACGGAATTGTTATGGTTACATTCGTGGAGACATTTACATCAGAAGAACGCAGAGTGTTCTTTGCCAATCGTGCTGCTTATCAGCGGAAAATGGAGTACCTCTATCCCGGTCAGCCGGACAGTATTTCGACACACATGCAAACCTGGGATTCAGAAAATGAGGCTCCAAAATCAACACTTGAACAGGTAGCTGATCATATTGATCATATTCGGGATCAAATCGGAGTCGATTATATCGGGATTGGCGGGGATTATGACGGTATCCCGACTCTGCCTCTGGGCCTTGAAGATGTATCCACCTATCCGGATCTGTTTGCAGAACTGCTGGCACGCGGATATTCACCAGAAGAGCTGCGAAAGATTGCAGGGCTGAATATGTTGCGGGTTATGAGAGATGCGGAAGAGGTGTCAGCCAGGCTCAGAAGCGAAAGAGCTCCATCGGAAGTCCTCATCACTGATTTCGATTAAGTTGAATCGGTAATTGTGGTATCCGGTCGATGATCTCTTTATTAATCCGTTCCGGAAGTGTCTGCTCTGTGGATGGGTGTATCCGGCTCAGAGAGCCATAACAGTGTGTCAATTTCAATCTCCGGTAGTGTAAGATCCTCAACATCGGTTGTGTCTGAAGCAAATTCCGGGATGTAAAGGGTGTCAGCTTCAATATTATCAGGCACGGTTCTTGGAATAAATTGAATACCGGAGAGTTGGGTCATCTGCCGTAAAACCCAATCTCTTCTTTCCGTGGCATATGGGCCCGGAGCAGCAAGGCTCAACCGTTTTGGGTTGGGTAAAACCACGGCCATCTGAGCTGATAACCTGGGTGTCAATTGATCCGGTTCAATCCCAAAATAGTCGTGAATTGCTTTACCGGCACCAAATACTCCCGGACCGAACTCTACCACATTCAGATAGATTTCAAGTATCCTTTCTTTAGGTAAAAAAAGTTCAATCTGGATGGTAATGAATGCTTCAATACCTTTCCGGATGTATGATTGTTTTGGCCAGAGGTATAAATTTTTTGCCAGTTGTTGAGTGATGGTACTCGCTCCCCTTACTCTTCCACCTTCTGCACTCTCTTCCATAACCTGTCGGATCGATTCAGTGTCAAATCCTCTGTGGCTTCGAAATAGTTGATCCTCAGAAGCGATTACCGCCCATTTCAGATGATCCTGAATGCTTTCTGCTGGAATCCACCAATCTCTGAGATTGTATCGTTCTGCATCAAGTGAAGCCCAATCTTCTCTTAAAGTGAATGATGTAAATGGCGGATCAATCCATCTCAGAGAAAGTACTGAAACGGAAAGCAATATCAGCATAAGTGCTATTGATAGTGCCAGATAGATTGAAATTCTCTTTACCGTTGCCATTACGTTTTGAATCCGTTGATTGTGGAAACCCTCTTAAAGGTTATAGAATGAACAAACTCTAAAACGATTAAAAAAAAGGATTGTTTCAATAGAACAGCGGCAGCGGACAATCGATCGCGACAGCCATTGCGCGGACCCATTTGATTTCAGCCCGATTTGTGACACCGTCATGGGTAATGGCATGCAGTGCAGCGTCCAGGAATGCTTTTTTAACAGCCCCGCTGCTTTTTCCGAGCTCTTCCAGTGCTTGATCAACAGCCTCAAAAGTGCAGTCAGATTTGGAGAGTAATTTCATCTTTTGAGCCGATTTCTCATCCAGAGTACCCATAGCTGCACTCCACGCAGCCTCAGCACCTTCATCAGAATCGTGTGATATAGCAGAGAGAAGCAGTGAAAACTCATCACTTAGACTATGCAGATCGTTATAGATCACTTTGGTTTCACTCTTTTTGATGAACTCGACCTCAACCTGATGAGTTATCATTTTTTCAACAGCAAATTCAAAAAGAGAAACCTTACTGTCTGATGCAATCAGTTTAGTAATTGTTGTACGGAACAGGTGATATTGGGATTTACTCATCTCTTTCAGAGCGGGAATCGATAGCTCTGCGATTTGAAGTTTCCAGTCCGGATCGATTTTATTCAGGTGGTTTTTCAGGGATAAAACTGAGAATTCAACCTCAGGCCCACACAACTCATTTATCTGTTCAACCTGTGCAGTTTCGATTTCCAGATCGCCCGAAAGAAGTAGTGAAAAAATGAGAGATTGTGCTCCAACCGGTTCATGAATGGCCTCTTTAATTTGATCCGGCAGTGATGATAACATTTGTCCGGCTTGTGAGATACTTTCACTGCTCATGGTGCCAATTGCCGCCAAAATCCATTTCGGATCCAGATGATCCATCTCTTCATCATCTTCCTTCCGCCCGGTTGATGTGTCTTTGGTTTTTTGGGATCTTCTGATGACATCCTCACGCTGTAATGCTGAACCGATCGATTTGATTCGTTTATCAATAGGAGGATGCGTTGCAAAAAGGGAGTCCAACCCCGACCTGAAACTGCTGGAGAAGAAAAGGTGACTCACCTCCATCGCGTGCGGATCTTTGAGTGAGGGGTCTTCGGCAAAAGCAGCAATTTTATGCAGTGCACCTGCAAGTCCATCCGGATTACGGGTGTATTGAACTGCTGAGGCATCAGCCAGATACTCACGCTGACGGGATACGGCTGATTGAATCATGCGGCCAAACATCATTCCGATATAACCGAGAATCAGCAGAGCGATACCGAAGATGATGATTCCCCCCTGGTTTTTACCTCTGCCGGATGAACCGATTCTGGAATAGGCACCGCCTCTTGTAATCATTAAACCCATCAGATGGATCAATAATATACCGTTAAGTATACCGATCAGGCGAATATTGATACGCATATCCCCATTGAATATATGACTGAATTCATGGGCGATTACCCCCTGAAGTTCATCTCTGTTCAAATGATCGAGGGTTCCCATCGTGACCCCAACTGCGGCATCCCGTATTGAATAACCTGCTGCAAAGGCGTTGATTGAAGGTTCATGATCCAGGACATAGATGTCAGGGATTGGTATTCCGGAGGCAATAGACATCTCTTCCACCACATTGATAAGTCTTCTCTCTTTCACATCTGTAGTTGACATACTTACTTTTCGTCCGCCAATCATTTCTGCAACGGCTGAACCCCCTTTTTTTAACTGGTTGACTCGAAAAAGAGTACCAATTGCTATGACAGAACAGGTTATAAAACTGACTCCGATAAAAAGTTCAGGGATCCAGATCGCGCTAATGCCAGCACCTCCTGTAGTAGCAAAAAGGATTAGGGTAGCTGCATAGACCGAAATAACCAGTGCAATGACAGCAAAAAGGTAGAGGATGATCAGTTTACGGGTCGTACTCTTGGTACGATCCTGAGTGGTGAAAAAATCCATAAGTGTTTAAAGCGAATTAAAAAGAAACTTTAGGTGCCTGTCTCTCTGTTTCAGGTGCTTCCAGTTCAAACTGTGAT
>SKZL01000393.1 GCA_007127395.1 Balneolaceae bacterium | reverse complement strand
GATGTGATTTTGACGTATTTTGCCAAGGATGTGGCGAGGGCGTTGAAGGGGTGATTTAGGTGGCGGGGGCAAGGTGCAAGGTACAAGGTGCAAGGTACAAGGTGCAAGGTGCAAGGTACAAGGCACAAGGCACAAGGCGCAGGGCACCCTCTACCCCTTGAACCCCTGAACTCCCGAAGTGTCGGGACTGTCGCTGAGCTCCAGCCTGAACCCTTTGAACCCCCTGAACCCCCTGAACCCCTTGAACCCTACTCATCCCTCACTGCATCTGCCGGCTGGATACCGGAAGCTCTGAGTGCCGGATACCAGCTTGCAAGCAGACAGAGGGCCATCGTCCCGGCCAGCACTATAGCTACATCTGAAAAATGAATCATGACCGGGTAGGCATCAATGATAAAGGATGAAGAGAGCTTCACCAGACTATACTCTCTCTGTGCAAGTGTGATCCCGATACCGATCAGGCCACCTAATCCGCAGCCAATCAGGCCAATCTGTAACCCCTGGCTCTGAAAAATCTGTCGAATCTTTTTGGGAGTCATGCCCATCGCAATCAAAACACCAATATCCCGTTTTTTCTGGATCACAATCATGGTGAGCGATCCGACAATATTCAGTATAGCCACAAAAACGATAATCATCAGGATAAAATAGGAGCCCCACTTCTCCAGATACATTACATCATAAAGCGGTTTCTGCAGATCATACCACGTTAGAATCGTGTAGTCATCACCCAATATTTGCGCCAATTCACTTTTTACCGATTCAGCGCGGTCTGTATCGATTAGGTTCAGGTCAAATCCCGTAATCTCATTTCTCATGTTGAAGAGCCGCTGCGCAGCAACCATATCGACATACGCCACGTCTGTATCGATAATTTGGTGCATGTTATAGGTTCCTCTCACATCAAACCGGCTTACACGCGGAGCCGAAAATTGTGTCAACGCCCTGCGCATACCGGTCGGACTCAAAATCGCAATTTCATCACCTTGGTTGAGCCGGTACCGGTTGATCAGGTTTTCACTCAGAATCACACCCGGCCGGTTATTCCGGACCGACAAATCATAATCTCCGTTTTCACTGATCCTCTCCATATCCGGTAAAAGCAGATCAGTCTCGCGATCCACGCCGCGAACCGTTACAACTTCATTCTTGCCGCCCTGTGTCACAATCATCGCCTTTGCCTGTATAAAAGGGCTCACATTCAACACCTCCGGATGGTTCAGAAGTTGCTGTTTTAATTCCGGTTCGTTTATAAAAGCAGCAGAGTGTGTCATTTCGATCCGGATATCGGGATCAAAGGTCAGAAGGTATCCGCGGATCACATCAAAAAAACCGTTAAAAACGGATAATATTACAATTAAAAGAGCTGTTCCAATCGTGATCCCGGCTATACTGATAGAGGTCAAGACCGAAATCAGTGAGATATATTTTTTTGAGAACAGATAACGTCTCGAAATAAATTGAATGATATTCATCCTGATATTTTGTATTTATCTCATTCATGAAATTCTTTTGATACAACCAATTTTCAGCTAAAATTTGTATATTTAGCAGCTTATCAAAAAAATCAAAACGGTGAGTGAGTGTGACTCTAAAAATCGAAGAAATTAGTGCAATATCCAACGGTGATCACGGGGATCTATTTTCAGTCCTCGGACTTCACCATGTGGAAGTGGAAGATAAAAAAAAGAAATGGGTCTTTCGTTGTTTTCGTCCGGATGCCAAATCGGTCAAACTGATCCCTGAAAAGGGAAAAGAGGTGGTTGCAGACCGTCTGTCTGATGAAGGCCTTTTCGAGTACACGTTTCCCCGCAAGCGTGACTCTTTCAAATACAAACTTGAAATCACTCCTTATGTGGGCGATAACTACGTTATTGAGGATGCATACCGGTTCGGATCTCTGATCTCCGATTATGACTTGCAGTTATGGGGAGAGGGCAATCATCACTACGCCTATCGTTTCATGGGTGCTCACAAAAAAACCGTCGATGGTGTGACCGGAACCCATTTCGTGGTAACTGCTCCAAGTGCAGCAAGAGTGAGTGTTATCGGTCCGTTCAACAACTGGGATGGCCGCATCCACGGCATGCGTAAGCACTATCAACAGGGTCTGTGGGAAATTTTTATCCCACATATTTCACCGGGTGATCTCTATAAATTTGAGGTGAAATCCCCGTTTGGCGGCCCTCCGGTGAAAAAATCGGATCCGTATGGTAGATTCTGTGAAGTGAGGCCGGGCACCGCATCTATTGTTTGGGAGAGTTCTTATGAGTGGTCGGATCAAAAGTGGCTTGACGAGAGGCCTGAAACGCCACTTCACGAAAAACCGATATCGATCTATGAAATTCACGCCGGCTCATGGCGCCGAAAGCCGGGTGAAGATCCCGGTTATCTCAGTTATCGTGAGTTGGCAGAGCAACTGATTCCCTATCTCACTGAAATGGGCTTTACGCACGTGGAGCTGATGCCGATTGCAGAACACCCTTACGACCCGTCATGGGGATATCAGATTACCGGCTATTTTGCACCTACAAGCCGGTTCGGCAATCCGGATGATTTGAAGTTTTTTATCGACAAATGTCATGATGCAGGTATTGGTGTGATTGTAGACTGGGTGCCTGCACACTTCACCAAAGATGAGCACGGTTTGAGGCGGTTTGACGGTACCGCCCTTTATGAGCATGAGGATGCCCGTCTTGGAGAGCACAAAGACTGGGGAACTTGCATTTTTAATTTCGGGCGTACAGAGGTGATGAACTTTCTCATCTCCAATGCCATCTTCTGGATTGAGGAGTATCACATCGATGGCCTGCGTGTGGATGCAGTTGCATCGATGCTCTACCTCGATTATTCCAGGGAGGAGGGGGAGTGGATTCCCAACAAATATGGTGGACGTGAAAACCTGGAAGCTCTTCATTTTTTGAGGCGCTTCAATGAGGTCACACACCTCTACTATCCGGGAATTCTCACTTTTGCGGAGGAGTCTACATCCTGGCCGGGAGTATCTCAGCCAACAACATCGGGCGGACTCGGTTTCGATTTCAAATGGAATATGGGCTGGATGAATGATACGCTCACGTATATCGAGAAGGACCCGATCTATCGGAGATATCATCAGGATCAACTCTCATTTTCTATGATCTATGCCTTTTCGGAGCAGTTTATACTGCCGTTGTCGCACGATGAGGTGGTTCACATGAAAAAGTCGCTGATCGGCAAAATGCCGGGCGATGACTGGCAGAAATTTGCCAATCTGAGGCTTCTCTACACCTACATGTATGGCCACCCCGGAAAAAAACTACTCTTCATGAGCAATGAGTTTGCGCAGTGGGATGAGTGGTCGGAAGCGAAGTCGATCGACTGGCATCTGTTGCAGTGGGATACCCATAAAGGAGTTCAGCGGCTGGTAAAAGAGCTCAACAACCTGTACCGAAATGAACCTGCGATGTATGAAGTGGACTCCAGATGGGAAGGGTTTCAGTGGATCGATATATCAGATGCAGACAACAGTTTGTTATCATTTATCCGAAAATCAAAAGATTCAGATGACTATCTGGTATTTATACTCAACTTTACACCTGCATATCACGATGTATACAGATTCGGTGTGCCGGAAGATTGTAAATATGAAGTGATATTTAACAGTGACGCTGAAGTTTTTGGAGGCAGCAATACCGGCCCGATCGAAGTAAAGGGAGAAGAGGGGCCATGGCACAATCAGCCATGCCATATAAATATATCCGTACCTCCTCTTGCGGGGGTTGTGTTGAAGCCCGTTAAATAAGATCATCATTGGCAGCAGAAACAATTTATTAGATTTATGAGATTTCCAAGATCATCTGGTGTTCTTGTACACCCTACATCATTTCCTTCCCGCTATGGGATGGGCGACCTTGGCAACGAGGCAAAAAGATTCATCGATTTTTTGGTCGAAACGGATATGTCGATCTGGCAAGTGTTGCCACTCGGCCCAACCGGATATGGAAATTCTCCATATGCCAGTTACTCTGCATTTGCCGGGAATCACTACTTCATCAGCCTGGATGCTCTGGTTGAGAAAGGGCTTCTTGAAGTTTCGGAGGTTCAAAAAGCTGTTGTCCCGGTTACAAACAGGGTCAATTACGAGAGTTCATACGGGAACAAGAACGATCTGTACCGGTTGGCATCAGAAAGGTTTTATAAAAATATCTCAGATGAGGATGCTCAAAAGCTGGAACAGTTCAAAGAGTCGAATAAATTTTGGCTGGATGATTACTGTCTTTTTATCGCATGCTCTAAACTGAATGAGCGCAAACCATGGAATCAGTGGGAGCCTGAGCTGGCTCAGCGTAAAAAGAGGGCAATGAGTGCGTTCAAAAAGAAAAATATTGATGAGATTCGCTACCAAACCTGGCTGCAATTTGAGTTTTTCAATCAGTGGTACAGTCTGAAAGAGTATGCAAATGAGAAAGGGGTCCGGATTATCGGTGATATCCCCATTTTTGTAGATCACAACAGCGCAGATGTATGGGCCAATCCAAAATATTTTGAAGTTGACAAACAGGGCAACCGGAAACTGGTAGCCGGAGTACCGCCCGACTATTTCAGTGCCACCGGTCAGCTTTGGGGGAATCCTCTTTACAAATGGAAGTTGCTGGAAAAAGATCAATATTCATGGTGGGTAGAGCGTTTTCGACAGATGTTTGAGCTCTATGACGCCATCCGTGTGGATCACTTCAGGGGCTTTGATGCCTATTGGGAGGTGGATGCCGCAGAAACAACAGCGATCAATGGTACCTGGGTGGATGGGCCCGGCAAGAAGCTGTTCAATGCGATCAAAAAGCAGCTTGGAGAGTTGCCGATTATAGCTGAGGATCTTGGCGTGATGACACCCTCAGTTGAGAAGCTCAGAGATACTTTTCAATTTCCGGGTATGAAAATATTGCAATTTGCATTTGATTCTGACTCTGGAAATGCATTTTTGCCACACAATTATTCCAGAAACTGTGTGGTCTATACAGGTACACATGATAATGATACAACGATCGGCTGGTACAACAGTGCACCGGATGAGGAGAAGCATCGTGCCAGAGAGTACACGCGCTCAGACGGGAGTGAAATTCACTGGGATTTGATACGGCTGGGTATGCTCTCTGTAGCAGATCAGGCAATATTTCCGCTGCAAGATATCATGGATCTGGATGATAAGCACAGAATGAATATTCCGGGAACGGTGGTCAATAACTGGATTTGGAGGTATAAAGAGGATATGCTGAATTCAGTAGATAAAGAGAGACTCAGACATCTGGTATACCTGTCCAACAGAAAATAGTGCGGATCCCCCTTTGACCCGGCAGGTTTCAGGATCAGGATTGGCACTTTTTAATAAAAACATGGTTTCGTATCTTATCCTGATTGCTAATTTTATATTTGTTGAATGTCATATCAACTAAATCATTTGCCCAACAGAACTGCAAAGCCCAGAAACAGTGGATTAACACTTGCACTCGATAAAGGGTACAGTAAAAGACAAGCTGAAGATTTTTGTGAAGTTGCATCATCGCATACAGATATTGTCAAACTTGGCTGGGGAACAGCGTTAGTAACACAAAATTTGCGCGAGAAACTGAATGTCTATATTGAAAATGAGATTCCATTCTACTTTGGCGGGACTCTTTTTGAAGCTTTTGTACTGAAAAATCAATTAGATGATTATATAAAGCTTTTGCAGGATTTTGATGTAAAGCTGGTGGAAGTTTCAAACGGCACAATATGGCTGTCTGATAAAAGAAAGAATGAGATTATCAAGGATTTGAGCAGTGATTTTACAGTGTTGTCTGAGGTTGGCAGTAAAAACCCGGATGATATTATACCTCCGTATAAGTGGGTCAAAATGATTGAAAATGAATTAGAATCAGGTGCCTGGAAGGTAATCTGTGAGGCACGGGAGTCTGGAACTGTTGGTGTTTTTCGACCAAACGGTGAGATAAGATCCGGACTCATTGATGAGATAGCGGATCAGATTTCAACAGAACATCTGATCTTTGAGGCTCCTCAGAAAGAGCAGCAAACATGGTTCATTAAAAAGTTCGGTCCGAATGTAAACCTGGGTAACATTCAGCCTGCGGATGTGATCTCCGTTGAAACGCTTAGGCTGGGCTTGCGTGGTGATACACTGTTCGATTTTCACTCTATGGATGAGATGGGGATCAATGAAATTTACCCGGAAAGTAAAAAGGGCTTTTCACAAGACATATAAATAATACCCTTACTTAAAATTTTATTATGAAGATATTATACGCCGCTGCCGAAATCGCGCCATTTGCTCGAATGACATATACAGCTGATTTGCTGCGGTTTTTACCGGCATCGCTACAGGATCAGGGATTTGAAATCAGAATATTGCTGCCTAAATATGGTACAATCAACGACAGACGAAACAGGCTTCATGAAGTGATCAGATTGTCCGGGATTAAAGTAGAAGTGGGTGATAATGTTGAAAGCATGAAAATCAAAGTGGCCAGCATCCCGAATGCAAAACTGCAGGTCTATTTCCTGGATAATGATAAGTACTTCAAGAGAAAGGGAATGTTTGTAAACCCAAAGACAGAGGAGTTTTACGATGATAATGATGAGAGGCTGGCCTTCTACAATAAAGGCGTGCTGGAAACAGTTATTAGTCTTGGATGGGAACCGGATATCATTCACTGCCACGATTGGCCGGCCGGATTGATACCGCTTTTAGTTCGCACAAAATACAAAGAAGAAAAGATTTTTAAGAATACACAGATTGTTTATAATCTGCATCATCCTGAAAACAAAGGAACGTCCGAAAGTTCAAGCATCCTGGACCTTTTGGGTCTGCCGGATGATGTTGACAAAGATTCACTGACTGAAAACGGCGCAGTTGATTTACTGAAGATCGGACTCAAATACAGTGATCATGTCGTTACAGGGAATCACCTGACGAACCAGTTTGATGATGTATTCAAAGAATTAAATATTAACCCTAAAAAAATTCAGGGTTCGCCCGAAGATGTATCGAAAAAATTTGCAGACTACTACCGAACCATTGCCGGAGACGATCAATAATTTGAATCCTCTCCAATCATCCGTTCCCGGCAACAGTGCTGAAGAACCTTATACGAAACAAAACGGTCGATCAATCCTGAGCGCGATCTTTGTCCTGATGCTAGCCCTGACTTACATGGGTTGTGAATCCGGCGGTTCAGTCGGTTCAGGGATCGTAACCGATCGTGAAACAGTTGAGG
>SKZL01000011.1 GCA_007127395.1 Balneolaceae bacterium | reverse complement strand
TTCGAAAAGTAGATATCCGTGCTTTTCAAGGATTTGTTGAAACTCGTAAACGTGTTGAGTGACGAAGAGTATGTAAGGTTTTCGGCAATACCAGTTTTAAGGCTTGATCCAAAAGTAAAACCCGCTTCAGAACGGAAACGGTCACCCTCAGGTAACCCATAAACAGTAGAGAGTGAGCGGTCTTTGATAAATGTTTGCTGAAGGCCCAATCCCAACTCAACAGAAAATGTTTCATTGGGTATGTATGCAAGTCCTGCATCCTGGGTAAAATATGCAGGTGCCATAAAAGAGGAGATTTTCAGGTCAGATCCATCCGGACCTTTCCCGTAATCAAATCCATCATCAAACTGTGTGCGGATTTTGATGTTACCAAATAATTTAAAATCAGACTGATCATCTCCCAAATCATAAAGGAAACGATTTTTGATAAAGAGCCGGTCATCTATCTTTCTGACCCCTTCATTTTGCACTTTTGTCTTTCCAAATCGAGCATTGACAAGAAATCCATATGAAAACTTTCCACTATGATAGACAGTGGTAAAATTGGTTCGGCCGGTTGCGGCAATATTATTAACTCCACCTTGAGCCCAATTGGAATAGGAGGCCTGCGAGCCGCTGATTCCGACGCTCCAAGTAGTTTGGCTGCCATCCAGATCTTCCGGAAACGAGATGCTTTCCTGAGCTGAGAGATGGCAATAAGAGAGAATGGTAATCGCAGATAACAGTAAAATCTTTTTCATTTGAATCACTTCTTCGACTATATAATGATCTATTTGTTCGTTAAAACGACTTTTTCAGGTTCGCCGTCTTTAACATGAAGATTAACCTGTTCGTTCAATTTAGTTGGAACGTGGATGCCCACCACCTCAGCCAAAAGAGGGAATTTTCTGTGCCCTCTGTCAACAAGAACAGCTAAAATGATATTTTCAAAATCGGAGAGATTACTGATTCTCTGAATGACATTAAAGCCGGTTTCACCACTAAAGATAACATCATCAACAACAACCAGCATTTCTTCCGGTTCAATCTTGCTGATTTCAATTTGATTATTATCATTAGAGAGTATACTGGTGACCTTCATCGATTTTTCGATCTCTTTGTCAAGGATTTTTTTCAGAGCTTCAGCAACAATCATTCCACGCCGGTTCACTCCGACAAACTGAATGTTGGAACTGTGTGCGGCTTCCAGAATTTGAAATGCCATTCGGTTCAGTGTACGATAGATTCGTTTTTGATCGAGTAAAATCATAAAAACAGGGAAATTAGTTTGACTCCTCGAAAATTATCCAAATATTTGGTGATATAAAAAACAGAAGAGAGCAGATTAATTGGGGCCGGTTCATGAAGCCGAATCGGTAAAATTGCAGATAAATCTTGAAAATAGAAGAGAGATATCAAAAAAATTACAGTGAATCACTGATTCAGTGGGTATGGCAGGAGATAGAATTTGACTCTTCATCACTTTATACGGTATGCGGGAGAGAGTTGCGAATCCTGCAACCGGGATCAATAAATCATGGAGCCGGCCCGGATTTTTTAAATTCGAAATTGATGATAGATGGGATGAATTGGCATGGTAACGTTGAGATACATCAAAGAGAAGCGGATTGGAACAGTCACGGCCATCAGAATGATTCCGTTTATAACAGTGTAGTGTTGCATGTAGTTTTAGAACGATCAAACTGCCGGGTCAAAAGAGCAGATGGAACAGAGCCATATACCCTGGAATTGAAACAGTTTCTAAGCCGGCCGCTCAGTGAGCTTGTTCAGTTCAAAAATTCACAAGGAGATATTGCATGTAAGGGTAACTCACTTTTTATGAATCAGGCTGCTTTTGAGGCACAGATCCGCAGGGTTACATCAGAATATTTTGAGTATAAAGCTGAAGAGTTGTTGCTTGAGTGCAAAATGGAAAAGAGATTAAGTGTTGAGTCATGGCGAAACGGTCTCATTATTCAGATCTACAGTGCGCTTGGGATACCGGCTAATTGTGATCAAATGAAGGAGCTCTCCAGAAGAATGATTGTTTCTGTGCCTGATTCCGGAAAAGTTGGGGTGGATAAATATATCGAACATGCATTGAAATTGGCGTTTTCTGAAAGTGACAGATCAGAGAGGATAGATTGGGTGAAAAGCGGTATGCGGCCGGCCAGTCGGCCGAAAAAACGGATCATACAGGCGGCAGCTATACAATATGCAATCATGTCTGTACCGGTTCAGACATTTTTTGAAGAACCGCAAAAAAGCTGGAAAATTATTCAGGGCTTGATAAATTCTAAGTGCAGGGCAGGAGCCGGGCGCACGAACATGATCAAGAATACAGTCTATTTGCCGGCGCTCTATCTTCTTGGAAGTTGCCTTGACTCAGATTTCCTGATGAACCGATCTTATGAAGTGTGGTTGATCGGCGCGCATATGATTCCGGATGAAGTACTGAAACCTTTTAAAGATGCGGGATTTATGATAAAAGGAGAGGCCAAATCGCTTGGATTGGTGCATCAGTTGAAGCGATATTGTAACCATCAACGCTGTTTTGAATGTGAGCTCTTTAAAAATGCAATTCGTTCTTGATTGATTTGTGATCTCTCTCTATCTTTGGTGTCTGTCTATAAACCGATTTAGTGCCCGGTCGTCTAATGGCAGGACAGCTGGTTTTGGTCCAGTCAGTGGGGGTTCGAATCCTCCCCGGGCAACTTAATTTTGTGAAAGGCTACCAGATTGGTATCCTTTTTCTTTTTAATCTTGACCTCACAACATCTTTGGATACACCGTTAGCCATATTTGCAGGGAGAAGTAACCTCGCGTTATCTCGTGCTATTGCAGAGAGTTATGGTGCACAGCTGGGAGAGGTCACCATCAAATCTTTTTCTGATGGTGAGTTGTATGTGAAGTATGAGCAGAGTATAAGGGGTGAAGATATATTTGTGATACAATCTACACCACCGCCTGGAGATAACATCATTGAGCTGTTGATTTTGCTGGATGCTGCAAAACGGGCATCTGTAAAGAGAGTGACTGCTGTGATACCCTATTTTGGGTATGCAAGGCAGGACAGGAAAGATCAGCCAAGGGTGTCAATCGCATCAAAGCTGATGGCAAATATTTTGGTTGAAGCAGGTGCGGATAGGATTTTGACAATGGATTTGCATGCGTCACAGATCCAGGGATTTTTTGATATCCCGTTGGATCATCTGTATGCCAGTAGAATTTTTATTGATTATTTTAAGAAAAACCCGATTGAGAATCTGGTTGTTGTTGCGCCGGATGTAGGGAGCCTGAAAATGGCAAGAGCTTATTCCAAAAAACTGGGAGCAGGACTTGCGTTTATCGATAAGCGTAGACCTAAGCAAAATGTGGCTGAGGTGATGAATATTATCGGTGAAGTAGAAGGAAAGCATGTGTTGATCGTGGATGATCTGATTGATACTGCCGGAACCATTACAAATGCAGCGGTGGCTTTAAAAGAGCGCGGGGCACTTAGTGTGATGGCTACCTGTACACATCCGATACTGTCGGGGCCTGCTTTTCAGAGGATTGAGGATTCACCGATTGATGAATTATTGGTAACGGATACGGTTCCGTTAAGAAAACCGTCCGATAAAATAAAGGTTTTAAGTGTGGCCGGTATATTCGCGGAAGCGATTCAGCGAATTCATACAAACGACACGATTAGTGCACTATTTGATGATTAATTGAACATATAAAACTATGAAGCGACCTGAACTATATAGCCTTAAAGGTGAGAAAAGAGATATTGGGAGTAAATCTACCTCCAGCCTGAGAGATGAACTGAAAATACCTGCGGTACTTTACGGGCCGAAGGTTAAAGAGAATATTCACTTTTCGATTGACGAGTCAGATATTGAGAAGATACTATCTGTGAGCCAGACAAAACTTCAAAAACTGACCATCGATGGCAAAGAGTATGAAACTCTTTTGAAAAAGGTCGATTTTGATCCGGTTACTGACAGAGCTTTGCATGCCGATTTTTATCTACTTGATTCGAAAACACCGGTAAAACTGCGTGTACCGATCAGGCTTAAAGGAATTGCAAAAGGTGTACGTGACGGTGGTGGACGAGTTCTGCAGCCACTGCGTATTGTGAATGTGAAAGTTTTACCTGAAACAATACCTGCCATGTTTGAACTCGATATTACTGAACTTGATATCGGAGATTCACTTCATGTAAGTGAATTGGACATGGAGGGGATCGTTCCATTGGATAATCCAAACCAGACGATTGTTACAGTTGTACCTCCTAAATCAGAATCTGCCTTTACATCTGCACTTGAGGAAGAAGAAGAACTTCTGGAAGAAGTTGTTGAAGGTGAAGAGCTTGCTGAAGGCGAAGAGGCACCTGAAGGTGAAGAGGGCGCAGCTGGTGAAGAAGAAAGTGAGGAGAAAGAGTAACCGATCAATCTGTTAGTTTATGGCACTGATTGTTGGCCTGGGTAATCCCGGGGTCGAATACAAGGGAACACGCCATAATATCGGTTTTGAACTGATCGATAAAGTATCAGATTTACTGACCATTACCCTGAAACCGGGTAATGGTCTTTTCTTTTTAGGGGAGGGTCAGTTTAAAGGAAAAAAGGTAACGCTTTTGAAACCAACGACTTTTATGAACCGAAGTGGTAAAGCGGTAAAAAAAGCTGTAAATGCATCCGGCACACCACTGTCGGAATGCCTGATATGTTATGATGATATTCATCTGGAGCCGGGACAAATCAGAATCAAACCGGGTGGAAGCCCTGGCGGACACAATGGCCTTGGGGACATTGTTACTGAACTGGGTTCGAGAGATATTCCCAGGCTGAGAATCGGGATTGGCAGTGACTTCTCGAGAGGCAGGCAATCAGATTATGTATTGTCACCTTTTACCGCTGACCAAAGGTTGCTTGTGAATGAGGCAATAGATCTTGCATCCGATGCTATTTTAGCGTTTCTTCGAGGTGGAATTCATCTGGCCATGAATGAATTTAACTAACCAAAAGTACTTTAACTGAAACAAAAACTACCAATAACGTAAATATGTTAAATACGATCTTCTACATAATACCGGCAGTTGGGCTTCTTGCACTGCTATTTACCTATATAAAGGCCAGCTGGGTATCAAAACAGGATCCCGGTGATGCAAATATGGTGAGAATTGCGGGCCATATTTCTGATGGCGCGATGGCGTTTCTCAAAGCGGAGTACAAAACACTCTCCATTTTTGTCATAGTGGTAGCCGTGTTGCTCTCATATCAAGGATCAGTTACTGAAGGCTCCTCATATTTAATTGCCATCTCATTTATTGTCGGTGCTGTTTGCTCCGGCCTGGCAGGATATATTGGAATGAAAGTAGCAACCAAAGCGAATGTTCGAACAACGAATGCTGCACGAACAAGCCTTGGAAAAGCTCTTGAAGTAGCTTTTTCAGGTGGTTCAGTTATGGGGCTTGCGGTTGTTGGCCTCGGTGTTCTCGGACTAAGTTTGCTTTTTATTGTCTTCGGATGGCATTTTGATCTGCACTCGCAGGCTACAGCTGCAGACACAGAAACGGTATTGGGCCTAGTCATTACGATTATTACAGGATTTTCATTCGGTGCATCATCTATCGCACTCTTTGCTCGTGTGGGTGGTGGTATCTACACAAAGGCAGCCGATGTCGGTGCAGATCTTGTGGGTAAAGTAGAAGCCGGTATACCGGAAGATCACCCGTTAAACCCGGCAACGATTGCCGATAACGTAGGTGATAATGTTGGTGATGTTGCAGGAATGGGTGCTGACCTTTTTGAATCGTTTGTCGGATCAATTATCGGCGCAATGGTATTGGGTGCTGTATTTTTCTCCATTTTTGATGTGGACGCAGGTGCCGCGCTTGGTGGAATGAGTGGAGTATTTCTCCCACTGTTACTTGCAGCCACCGGTATTGTTACTTCAATTATCGGTACTCTGTTTGTTCGCGTGAAAGAAGAGGGCGGAGACCCTCAAAAGGCGTTGAATATCGGCGAATTCGGCTCTGCAATTTTGATGGCCGTCATCTTCTACTTTTTGATTACCTGGCTGCTTCCTTCCAGTTGGAGTTATAACGATCCTCTTTACGGCCGTGTGTTTGAATATACCTCCCTGGGCGTGTATCTGGCAACGGTGATCGGCCTTTTTTCCGGACTGGGAATCGGACTGATTACCGAATATTATACCGGATTTGGCAAAAAGCCTGTGATCGGTATTGCCGAGCAGTCCCTGACCGGGCATGCAACGAACATCATTTCCGGATTGGGTGTAGGTATGATCTCCACTGCGATCCCTATTTTAATTATCGCTTTTGCGATTATGTCATCATTCCATCTGGCAGGACTCTATGGAATCGCGATTGCTGCTGTTGGAATGCTTTCTAATACCGGCATTCAGCTTGCAGTTGATGCATATGGCCCGATCTCCGATAATGCAGGCGGTATTGCAGAGATGAGTGAACTTCCACCGGAAGTTCGTGAGCGTACTGACAAACTTGATGCAGTGGGTAACACGACTGCAGCTATCGGTAAAGGTTTCGCAATCGGTTCTGCTGCCCTTACTGCACTGGCACTTTTTGGCGCTTACATGACCTCTGCCGGTATCACTTCAATTGATATTTCAGAAGCCAATGTAATGGCCGGTATCTTTGTGGGAGGTATGCTCGCATTTGTATTCTCAGCTCTCTCCATGAATGCTGTGGGACGTGCTGCCAAGTCGATGATTGAGGAAGTAAGACGGCAGTTCACTTCCATCCCGCCATTAAAGGCTGCTCTTGAGGTTATGAGAAGAAATGAAGGAAAAGCACAGGATACTTGGACAAAAGAGGATAAGGATACATTTGACGCTGCACACGGAACAGCCGAGTACAGTAAGTGTGTCGAGATCTCTACAAAATCTGCCCTTCGTGAAATGATAACTCCGGGTTTAATGGCTGTTCTGGTTCCGGTGCTTGTCGGATTTATTTTCGGAAAAGAAGCCCTTGGCGGCCTTCTGGCCGGTGTTACCGTGGTTGGTGTACTGATGGCCATTTTTCAGGCGAATGCAGGTGGTGCATGGGATAATGCCAAGAAGATGATCGAAGCTGGTATTACCATCGATGGTGTGGATTATGGTAAAGGTTCCGATGCTCATAAAGCAACTGTTACCGGTGATACAGTGGGTGATCCGCTTAAAGATACATCCGGTCCATCACTCAATATTCTGTTGAAACTAATTGCAGTGATCGCACTCGTGATTGCAACAGCACTGTAATTTTTAGTTAGACATATATTT
>SKZL01000176.1 GCA_007127395.1 Balneolaceae bacterium | reverse complement strand
GCCGAGTTCAAAATCGTAGAGACGTTCAGGATCGGGCCGGCTCTCAATCGTTGATTCCACATAATCGCGGCGGGTGGGCTCTTTCCCTCCAACCGAAAATGATGCAAAAGCTCGATGGACTTCTGCAAACCGATAGACCACCCCTGTTTTCGGATTAAAGAATTGGATCCGATCGCGTTGTGAAACATCGCTGACATCACCTGTCACGCCATCTACTCTCAACCCCAGAAAGCGATATTGAACAGATCGGTACTGCAGATCTGCAAATAGGTTGAGTGATGGGTTCAGATAATAGTTCAGTTTTCCGTAAATGTTGAAATCAGTTTTGAATCCGTTGTTATCGTAATAGCGGTCGCCCAGATCACTGTCACCGGCAAATCTGGCCCAGATCACTTCACCGAAGTGATCCCCGTCATATTCATTATACCCACCACCCAATGTAAAAGACCACTCATCCTGACGGTCGATCTGAGAGGAGAACACAGCGCCGTAGAAGTGGTTTTCGAGCCATCGCCGTCGAACCAAATCACTTCTGCTGATCGTTTGGTCACCAATCATAACAGGATCAATATTGTATGAGCTCAACCGGTCATTTCTTCTGAACTGCTCAAAATATCCCCTGCCATAGGTATAGTGCAGAGAGGTATTGGCAATCCAGTTGTCTGTAATCCTGTAGGAGTAATGAAGCTGATAGTGATCCTGTTTGTAATTATCTACCTGATTCTCATAAGTGAATTCATTGAAACGCCTGTTACCGATATTGGATCGCCAGTGTGATGCATCGTCGCTTCCCAGAAAGAGATTGCTGATATAGGACTCAAGTTGTGCGGAATCATTGTTCAAAATCGGTTCCGGAACACCGTTCCACGCCTGGTAAGTTACCTCTTCACCGGAAATAAGATCCATTTTCAACAAGCTTCGTTCTCCATGTCTTGATCCTGAGATATAAAAGGATCGCAGGTCTGATGTGGCCCGGTCGATATAGCCATCTGAATCGATCTTGGAAACCCGTCCTTCAAATTGCCAGCCATTATCCATCAAACCGGACCCAAGTTGAACATTTGCAGTTCTTGAGCCAAATGCACCCAAACCGGTATTGATTTCAGCGTATGGGTCGGGATTCATAATAGCCGTCTGCAGATTCATGGTAGCTCCAAAGGCACCGGCACCATGGGTGGATGTACCGACACCACGCTGAATCTGAATATTTTGTGTGGATGATGCCAGATCGGGCATATTTACCCAAAATACACCGTGCGATTCCGAATCATTTAACGGGATGCCGTTAATAGTGACATTGATACGTCCGGGATCAACGCCTCTCACCCTGAAACCGGTATAGCCGATACCGGCACCGGCATCGGAGGTGAATACGACTGAGGGAGTTGTTCGGACCAGGTAGGGGATGTCCTGTCCCATATTTCTGGATTCAATATCTGCCCGAGTTACATTGCTGTATGCAATGGGGGTCGAGTCGTCAACCCGCAGAGCTCGTACAAATATCTCACCACTCAGTATGACTTGCTCCTCAAGTTGAATAATCAGAAATGAGCCCGGTTCAGCGATTGCAACCTGGCGTGTTTGAAAACCGACAAAGCTGATGGTCAGTTCGGCTGATTCGGATATGAGTGAGAGATTGAAATTCCCCTCACTGTCTGTAGCAGTACCATTTGTTGTTCCGGTTTCCAATATAGTTGCACCTTCAAGCGGCTGTTGAGTGGCCGCATCCAGAACCCGGCCTTCAATAGTCTGTGCCATGGATTGAAATGGCAGAATAGTGATAAAAAAAAGGAAAAAGAGGGGCAAAATGAATTGCCTGCCCCGAAAACTTTTTGGGGAAAAATTGAAATGATTAAGCATGTGAGCCTCCTTCAATATTTAGATGTTATTGAGGGAGGGGGTTAGATTTGAAATCAGCTGATTCTGAAAATATTCTTTTCAGACGGTTTCCCTACGCCGGTATGATCCGGTTCAGGTTCACAGGGTATGATCTCAGTCTCGATTATTATCGGGACACCCCCAACCTTTTGATTGGTTTTGATCTTTAAAAATAGGCAAGAAAGCCGTATGCTTCAAGAAAAATATTTGTAGGTATCATGAGCCGAAATTTCCCGTTTTATTCGGTTAATCTGTTATTTCTGTCAGTTATTCTGTTTGTATTGGGTAACTGTACGTCTCCATCTGTTAGCGATTTAACAGATGAGGATTTCCTTAATAAGCATATCGGTTTCCTCGCCTCTGAAGAGATGCAGGGCAGACTTGCAGGATCTATTTTTGAAGCAAAAGCCTCAAATTATATTTCAGACCGTTTTTTACTCTATGGTTTAATACCTTCGGGGGATGATGGTACGTACCTCCAACAGTTTGTTCTATCTGGCCCAATGGCAAATATGCTGGATGCCGAAAATCTCATCTCCCGAAATGTTACCGGTTCAATTCCCGGCAGCAGATACCCGAATCGAGTGATCATCATAGGGGCTCACTACGACGGGCAGGGTTTTGGCGGGCCTATATCAATGGATCATGACGCGGACTTGACTATTCATCCATCGGCAGATGATAATGCATCCGGTACGGTCGGACTACTCTATCTGGCGCGTTACTTCAGTATGTACCGGCCGGATCTTACGGTTCAGCTGGTCGCATTTTCCGGTGAAGAGATGGGACTGCTCGGTTCATCACATTTTGTTGAAGAGATGGGAGGCTCAACCGACAATATCGTTGCCATGATCAATCTGGATATGATCGGCCGGTTGTCGGAGGGTAATCTGACGCTCTTCGGAACGGGTTCTGCAAATATATGGAATGAACTATTGGATGAGATTGAACAGGATTCTTTGCAGATATCACGTGTTGAAACCGGAGCCGGCAGCAGTGATCATGCTCCGTTTTACAGTGCCGGAATACCGGTTCTTCACTATTTTACCGGAAATCATGAGGATTATCATCGCCCTACCGATACAACCGACAAAATTAATGCACAAGGAATGATATGGATATTGGATCATATAAAAGAAGTGGTGTATCAGTTCGCCGATATTGATCCGGATCAGATTGAATTTACCGGAGAGAGAAATCCACAACCCGGTATTATGAGTGGTGACAGAGTCACATTGGGTGTGATGCCGGACTACAGTTTCTCTGGCCGGGGTTTTAGGATTGAAGGTGTGCGTGAGGGTCAGCCGGCAGATTTGGCAGGGTTGCTATCCGGTGATATTATCATTCAGATGGATGGGATTGAAGTGTCAGATATCTATTCCTACATGGAGACACTAAATGAATTTGAATCCGGTCAACAAATTGATATACGGATCATACGGGATGGAAATGAAATTGATTTTGTACTGACTTTTTAAATCATCATTCGAAGGCTTTGATAAATCTTAAAACAGTACGATTCCCGATTGCTGTCGGGGTAAATTTAGTACTGCTTGTACAATAATTGAATGACATATCTGAAAGCTCTCAGGAATGTCGAAATAACTTTTAGTTTTTAAATGCTTCCAATTAATCTAATGAAGATAATCTGACAGATGAAAAAATATCTATGCGTAATTACTGCTTTACTATTCATTACCTCCTGCAGGGATAGTACACAACTGCCACCGATGCCTCAGGGAGTACAAACCTACTCACTGCTTGGTGATACACTTCGGGCACCGGATTTAGCCCCGGAACTATTTGACGAGTACAATGCAAATCTTCTTCAGGCTATAATGGATTATCGGGTTGATCCGGAGGATATCGATGTACTGATCTGGATGGGCAGAAGGACTGCATATCTGGGGGAGTACAGAGAAGCAGTCCGGATTTTCACGGAAGGTATTTTCAAAAAACCGGAAGATCCCAGGCTTTTTCGCCACCGTGGGCACAGATTTATTACACTCCGAATGTTTGATGCGGCCATTCAGGATTTTGAAGATGCGGAGAACCGGATGAGAAACATGGCGGATGAGGTTGAGCCGGACGGTTTACCAAATGAGTTCGGAATCCCGACCAGTACCCTGAAATCTAACGTCTGGTATCACAAGGGCCTTGCACATTATCTGAAGGGTGATTTTGAAAGTGCGGCTGAGTCGTATGAGAATGCACTTCAACTTGAACTGACTGATGACATGAGGATTGCCACACTCTATTGGTATTACATGACACTCAAACGGATGGGGAGGGATGAACCGGCAGGGCGTGCGATTGCGGATATCAATGAAGAGATCGAGTTGCTTGAAAATGACGGTTATCTGAGTTTGATCCTGGTCTTTAAAGGGATTTTCCATCCGGATCAGCTGATGGAAGCTTCTGATGATGCGCTGCAAAACGCGACACTGGGATATGGAATCGGCAACTGGCACTTCATCAACGGCAGGGAAGAGCGTGCATTTGAGATCTGGCAGGAGATTTATAATGGTGGTAATTGGCCTGCGTTCGGATTTATCGCTGCTGAGGCAGAACTGGCAAGGGCTCAGGAATATTGATTCTTGAGTTTTACCAATTTGATCCTTTACGATTCCCCCTGATAGTGTCTGTCCCGACCCTGCTGGGGGCGATGGGGGATGCCTTTCAAGGCGATTAAGAGTTCAGGTGAGTCGCAAAGAACGGGGCTTAGGCATTTTCAGCAACTTCATCCAGGCGTACGCCCACAAGTCGGCTCACTCCCGTTTCGGGCATGGTAACACCATACATCATCTCCGCTTTCGACATGGTCTTCTTGTTGTGCGTGATGATAATAAACTGAGTATCCTCACTGAACCTGCGGATCATCTGAGAAAAACGTTCAATATTTGCATCATCCAAAGGTGCATCCACCTCATCCAGAACACAGAAAGGGGAGGGTTTCACAAGATAGATTGCAAAAAGAAGTGCAATGGCCGTCAATGTTTTTTCACCGCCAGATAACTGATTGATTCCGGAGGGCCTTTTACCTTTTGGATTTGCTTTGATCTCGATTTTTGCCTCAAGAGGATCATCCGCGTTCTCTTCAATGATCAGGTCGCAATGATCGTCCTCATGAAAGAGGGTACTGAATACAGATTTAAAGTTCGTGCGAATACTATCAAACGTCTTATTGAACCGTTCAGTTGCTGTTTCATTGATCTCATCAATTGTCTCCCGCATCTCTTTTTCCGCTTTCCTCAGGTCATTGATTTGACCTTCATAAAAATCGAGACGCTCTTTTTCTTCCTGAAACTCTTCGATGGCAAGCGGGTTCACATCGCCGATCCGCTGTAATTTCTGACGCAGGGATGCAATCCGTCCTTTAGCCTCTTCCGGATCGATCTCAGCGTCGAGCTCTTCCGTGAGCTGGTCCATCAAAACACCGTAGGTCTCCCAAATATGATCTGAAAGTCCCTGAGCCTGCATTTCAAACTTCTCACGTGCCATGGAGAGATGGTGAACCAGCTCCAGGTTAACCTCCTTCTTTCTGCGCAACTCTTTTAACTCTTTTTCAATCTCATTGATCAAGCCTCTCTGTTTACTACACGCCAATTCAGCTTTCTCAAGTTTCGCGTCAGCAGCCTCTTTCTGTTTACGCAGTTGTTCGAGACGGGAATTGCTATCCGTAATAGATTTACTGAATTCATCGATTTTCCCGTTGCTTTGTATCAACAGTTCACTGCGGGATTCCAGGCGGGTACGCATTCCGGTGATACCGTTAGCGGCTCTTTCGATATCCCTGTTCAGATTCTCTGCGCGGTTTTTTACATCCTGATGTTTGAGGCGGGAGTCGTTGTAGCGATTCTGAGCAATTGAACGTTCCTCTTCCAGACTCTGAAGCTGCTGTTTCAACTCCTCCTGCTTTTGGCTCAGATCTGTAATTTTTTTCTGATGCTCTTTCTGCCTCGGTTGTAACTCTTCCAGCTCACCAACGGCCTGATCTCTGTTTCCTGCCAAAGATTCCTGACGCTCTTTCAGATCACGTATACTCTTTTCATAAAGCTGAATTCCGGATTGGTGACGGCCCATCTGCTGTTCGTACTCTCGTATCTGCTTCTGTTTCTCTGTAATCTCCTGGCGTATCTTTTCCAGGTTCAGCTCATTGAACTGTGTGACAATACTCTCCAGCTCCTTTTCTTTTTTGGTGAGCTCTTCTGCAAGTTGATTCTCCTTTTGAGCCAGTTTCTCCAGTTTATCTTTCAACCCAAGCCGAACACCGGCCTGCCTGTTTTTACTTCCACCTTTCAAAAGATACTGGCCGGTAATCAGCTCGCCTTCCCGGGTCACAGCCGAACTGCCGGACTGTTTCAGCAATTGGCGGCCCTGATCCGGACCATCGGCCAGGATGGTCTGGCCGAGAAGTAACTCAGCAAGAGCTTGAAACTCTTTTTCAAATGAGACATGGTTCAGTATAGAACCTTCAGCTACAGGATAGTCCGTTTGCAGCTCCTTCAGCGGAATAAAAGTTGCCCTGCCCTTGTTATTATCACGTAAAAGTCCGGATGCCAGGAGAGCTTCTTGCCAGGAGTCAGTAACAATGTAGTTCACAGCATCGCCCAGAGCAGCTTCGAGTGCATAAACGTACTCCTCGGAAGTATGAAGCAGTTCACCGACCGGCAGGAGCAGGTCAAATTTTTCAGTATGTTGCTCCATCAGGTAGGAGACAGAACCCGGAATGGCCTCATTTGAATCTGCTATACTTCTCAGCAGGGCAACTTCCGAACGGATGGCATCGCCTTCACTTTTCAGGGATCGAATGGCATCACGAAGCTCTTCACGCCGGTTTTCGAGATTCTTCCGGGTTTCTCTGGCATCTTTCAGAACCATCTCTTTCCCTTCAGCTTCCTTTTCACTCTGTTCAGCCTTCGCTTTTATCAGGTCCAGTTCACCTTTGGCATTCAGAATCTCCTCCTCAAAATTCTCAATATCCTTGACTATGCGGAGCTGGTCATCCTCACTGCTCTCCAGTTTGGATTCAAGCTTGATCCGGTCCGATTGCAGTGCATTCAGTTTCTGGTTTGTATCGCTGATCGATATTTCGAGTTCATAGAGTTCATGTCGGATTTTGGTGTACTTCTGCTGAACATCAGAGAAGGTCTCTTTAGAACTCTCCAGACTCTTTTCGGATATCTCTTTTTCATCCTTCAGGTTCTCGAGTGTCAGTTCATTCGCCTTTTTCAGCTTTTCGAGCTCCTCGATATCCACCTTGCTCTGTTCGATATCGGTTTGATACTGCTTGATGACACCTTTTTCACTGATTATTTTCTCTTCCAGTATTTTTATACCGGTCTCCAGTTCTCTGACAGTAGAGTGCAGCTGGTTCACTTTACGCTTAATTTCAGCCTCATCCCTCTCCTTGATCAGCAATTCAGAACGGGCTTCATCATCCTTCTGTTCGAGTTCATT
>SKZL01000113.1 GCA_007127395.1 Balneolaceae bacterium | reverse complement strand
GTCGCATTCGGAAGTACCTGCCGGGCGGGTAATAAACCTGATCAGGATCCCAACTTGCAGGCACTGATTGCAGCCGATACCCCCGCAGTTTCGCTTTTTGGTAAATCATGGCTCCTCCATGTTAAACAGGCTCTTCAGATCTCACCGAAGAAGAACCTGGAATTGATTGAAGGATCCATCGCCTACCTGAAAAGCCACGGAAAGGAGGTGATCTATGACGCGGAGCACTTTTTTGACGGCTTTAAGGATGATCCGGACTATGCGGTTCAGACGCTTCTCGCCGCCCAGCGAGCCGGGGCGGATGTCTTGGTTCTTTGCGATACAAATGGCGGCACACTGACTCACGAAATCAGCCGGATTGTAGATAAGGTAAGCCGGCAAACGAGCACTCCGATCGGGATACACTCTCATAATGACTCCGAACTGGCTGTTGCCAATGCTCTGGCAGCCGATGAAGCCGGAGCTGTGCATGTACAGGGTAGGATTAATGGGTATGGCGAACGATGCGGCAATGCAAATCTCTGCTCCGTGATACCCAATCTGCAACTGAAAATGGGGTATGAATGCATCCCCGATGATCAGTTGGATCAGCTCACCACACTCTCTCATTTTGTGAGTGAACTGGGGAATCTGATTCCTGATAACAAATTGCCTTATGTGGGTAAAAGTGCGTTTGCACACAAAGGCGGGATTCATGTGAGTGCTGTGATCAAAAATGAGCAGACATATGAGCATATCAAACCGGAATTAGTCGGTAATGCGAGACGCG
Source organism: Balneolaceae bacterium (assembly GCA_007127395.1). Taxonomy (GTDB): domain Bacteria; phylum Bacteroidota; class Rhodothermia; order Balneolales; family Balneolaceae; genus Rhodohalobacter. The sequence continues at coordinate 6,587 of SKZL01000113.1, read as the reverse complement.
TTTTGGTATCCGACCTCTCAGGAAAGAGCAATATCGCTTTCAAATCGGAAGAGCTTGGGTTTGAGTTTGATAAAAATAGCGTTGAAAGCAGCAAAATTGTGCAGGAGCTGAAGAAGCTGGAGAGCGAAGGGTATCAATTTGAAGCGGCAGAAGCATCGTTTGAGCTGTTGGTGAAGCAGATGACCAACGAGGCTCCCGACTTCTTCAAACTGGAAGGGTTTCGGGTCATCATGGAACAGAATGCAAATGGAGAGTCCCGATCAGAAGCCACGATAAAAGTGAGGGTTAATGATCAAATTGAATTGAGTGCCGCGGAAGGAAACGGTCCGGTTCACGCACTGGATGCCGCTTTAAGAAGGGCTCTTTGTGAGTTTTACCCCGAAATATCCTCCATGCAATTGCAGGATTACAAAGTGAGGGTACTGAATGAAAAAGATGGCACAGAGGCCAAAGTTCGTGTGCTGATCGACTCCGCCAAAGATGGTGAAAGCTGGGGAACTGTCGGTGTATCGGAAAATATCATCGATGCCAGCTGGAAAGCACTCTCCGAAGGTATTATCTATTTTTTGATGAACCAGAAAAGCAAACCAAAACCAAAATTAAAACTGGCAGACACCAAAAACTGAAACCACGATGAGATCTCATCAATTCCGGCAAATCCGGCAGAGTTGAGATCTCAATTAACGACAAAAAAAACAGAACCATGGACAATCACATTAAAATCTTCGATACAACTCTTCGGGACGGTGAGCAATCACCGGGGTATAGCATGAACAGGCAGGAAAAACTGCGACTTGCTCTACAGCTCGAAAGACTAGGTGTTGATGTGATTGAGGCCGGTTTCCCGATCGCATCAGATGGTGACTATGAAACGGTAAAAGCGATCGGCAAAGCGGTCAAAAAGAGTTCGGTCGCTGCACTTTGCAGAACTAAAAAAGGTGACCTTGAAAGAGCCATCTCTGCCGTTCAGCATGCAGCCAAACCAAGGATTCATACCTTTATCGCAACCAGTGACATTCATCTTGAATATAAGCTGCAACAGACCCGTGAAGAGGTGCTGGACTCCGCCGTTGAAGCTGTGCGGTTCGCTAAATCTTATGTTGACGATGTTGAATTCTCAGCAGAGGATGCCTCCAGAAGTGATCCGGAATATCTGATTGAGATCTTCACGGCTGTTATTGAAGCCGGAGCAACGACCATCAACGTACCGGATACTGTTGGCTACGCCCTACCCTGGGAGTATGCAGAGCTGATCGAAACCCTTCAAAAAAGGATACCGAATATCGACCGGGCAACAATCAGTGTACATTGTCACAATGACCTTGGAATGGCCGTGGCCAGCTCACTAATGGCTGTCAGAAAGGGTGCCAGACAGATTGAATGCACTGTGAACGGGATCGGTGAACGAGCCGGGAATGCATCACTTGAGGAGGTTGTGATGGCACTGAAAACGCGCCGCAACAGTATGGATTACACAACATCTGTGAACACGACTGAGATCTATCCCTCCAGTCAGATGCTGGCAGAGATCACCGGCAAAGGGGTTCAGCCGAACAAAGCGATTGTCGGCGAAAATGCATTTGCGCATGAGGCCGGCATCCATCAGCACGGTGTGCTCAAAAACCCATTGACTTATGAAATCATGACACCTGAATCGGTAGGGCTTACATGCAACAAAATCGTAATCGGAAAGCACTCCGGAAGGTTCGCCCTTTGTAAGAAGCTGGAAGATCTTGGCTATTTCCTGAATAAAGAGGATTTGAATAGTATTTATAGCCAGGTAACCAAACTTGCTGATGAGAGGAAGGTTGTAGAAGATGCAGATCTGATCCGTCTATTGGCAAAAGCCAGTCTCGACCGGCGTCAAGAAAGTAGCCATCAAAGTGCAAAAATAATGGGTGGTTAAATAGTGCGAAAAAAGATAAACAATCATTAAAATAGGGTTCAACTTTTGAATCCGGAACAGAAAAATAAAAAAACAGATCCTGAATTATGGGAATGACGTTAACCGAAAAGATACTCGCTAATCACAGCGGAAAAGACCGGGTATCCCCGGGAGATAATGTGTGGGTAGATGTAGATATATTAATGACACACGATGTTTGCGGCCCCCCCGCCATCTCAATTTTCCAGAAACAATTTGGCCAGAATGCGAGGGTATGGGATAAAAACAAGCTGGTTATTATACCTGATCACTATATCTTCACTGCCGACAAATATGCCAACCGAAATGTCGATATTCTGCGTGCCTTTGCTGCCGATCAGGATCTACCCTATTTCTATGATGTAGGTACAGACAGCTATAAAGGTGTCTGCCACGTCGCACTTCCTGAAGAGGGGTTCACGCGACCCGGTGAGGTACTTTTCGGAACAGATTCACACACTTGTACAGCAGGAGCCTTTGGTCAGTTTGCAACCGGGATCGGTAATACCGATGCCGCATTTATTATGGGGACCGGAAAATTGTGGGTAAAGGTGCCTGAAACAATGCGCTTTATCTTTGAGGGCAAATCGCTGCCACCATACCTGATGGCCAAAGATATTATCCTGCAAATTATTGGCGATATAGGAGTGGATGGAGCCACCTATCGGACGATGGAGTTTACAGGCCCCGGCATCAAAGCCCTGACGATGGAAGATCGGATGACTTTGACCAACATGGCCATTGAGGCCGGCGGAAAAAACGGAGTGGTTGAGCCGGACGAGATAACTGAAGCCTATGTAAAATCCAGAACCAACCACCCCTATACCAAGGTGTATAGTGATCCCGATGCAAAATATCATAGTGAACACTTTTACAACCTGGAAGAGATGGTGCCTATGATTGCCAAGCCGCACAGCCCGGATAATAAAGCCACAGCAGAGGAGCTGGAAGGTGAATATCTGGATCGGGCTTACATTGGTTCCTGTACAGGCGGAAAATTGTCCGATTTCCGTGCAGCAGCTGAGATATTGATCGGAAATAAGGTAAAGCTGGACACATACATCGTACCTGCCACAACCGAAATCGCACGTGCGCTTGAGACAGAAACCATTTCGGGAATGCCGTTGATGGAGATTTTTCGGGAAGCCGGTTGTAAAATCGGAAACGCCTCGTGTGCAGCGTGCCTGGGTGGTCCGTCGGATACATTTGGCAGGTTAAACCATTAAGAGGTCTGTATCTCTTCAACGAACCGAAATTATCCCGGCCGGATGGGCTCCAAACAAGCACAGGTTTACCTTGCCTCACCTTACACGGTAGCAGCATCTGCCGTCACACGTGTGATCACGGATCCGAGAGTTTTTATACAGCAGACGGTTATTTGAGTGAGAAGTGAAAAGTGAAAAGTGAAAAGTACTCTTTATAAGTCTCCTACTTTTCACTTCTATCTTTTCACTTTTTACTCCCTTTGCCTTCTGCCTATACTTATGAATTGAAAAAATTAATCCACAACGATACTACAAAATGACAAAAACCAAACCGCCCATTAAAGGAAAAGCTTTTGTATTGGGCAAAAATATCGATACAGATCAAATTATACCGGCAGCACATCTGGTTTATAGCCTGGATGATCCGGAAGAGCGTAAATTATATGGCAAATATGCCCTTTCGGGAGTACCGGCGGATGAGTCCGGATTGCCACAGGGAAATGTAACTCTGACAGAAGAGGGTGAGACCGAAAGTCAATTCAAGATTATCGTTGCCAGCGACAATTTTGGCTGTGGTTCGTCGAGAGAACACGCCCCTGCATGTCTGGAGATCGCCGGAATTGAAGCGATCGTGACTCCCTCTTATGCACGTATATTCTACAGAAATTCTGTGGATGGTGGATTTTTGATCCCTTTTGAAAGCTTTGAAGATCTGAGTAAAGAAGTACATACCGGTGATGATCTGGAAATCGACCAGGAGAACCACACCCTCAAAAATCTGACTCAGGACAAAGAGTACCCGATCAAACCGCTCGGCAGTGTTGCGGATATTGTACACGCCGGCGGAATCTTCGAATATGCCAGACAAACAGGAATGGTGCCACAATCATGAAAAAAATTGAGATCGTTGCACTACCGGGTGACGGCATCGGGCCGGAAGTTACAGAAGTTGCATTAAAGGTTCTGAAAGCTGCATGCAGCCATTACGATACCGAAGTGAATGTAATCGAATTGCCATTTGGGGGCACCTGTTATGAAGAGTTTGGCTCACCCGTAACGGATGAGATCCTGAATATCTGCAAGGAGAAACATGTTGTGCTTCTGGGCGCTGTTGGTGGCCCTCAATGGGATGACCTCAGCGCCGACAAGCGTCCGGAAGCCGGTTTATTAAAACTACGGAAAGAGCTGGGGGTTTTTGCCAATCTCAGGCCGATACAGGTCTACCCCGAACTCGCCGGTGCATCTACCATCAAACAGGAAGTGATCGAAGGAACAGATATCCTGATCGTGAGGGAACTCACTGGCGGAGTCTATTTCGGTGAACCGCGTTTCACTTCTGAAGAGAACGGTGATCCGTTTTCCGTTGACACCATGAAATACAGCCGATCAGAGGTCCAGCGAGTTGGCAGGGTCGCTTTTGAAGCTGCCAGATTGCGAGGAGGCAGGGTTTGCTCTGTAGATAAAGCCAATGTACTGGAGAGTTCCAGAATGTGGCGTAAATCGATTCTTGAGATCGCTGAAGACTATCCCGATGTCGAGCTTTCACACATGCTGGTGGATAACTGCGCTATGCAGATCATACGCGATCCGAAACAGTTCGACGTGATGGTCACAGGCAATCTCTTCGGAGATATTCTGAGTGATGCCGCCTCAATGTTGACCGGCTCACTCGGCATGCTTCCTTCAGCCAGCATTGGCGGTGATAATGGCCTCTATGAACCGGTTCACGGCTCTGCTCCCGATATTGCAGGACAAGGTGTGGCCAACCCGCTTGCCGCCGTCGCTTCTTCTGCCCTGCTTTGCAGATACTCACTGAAAATGGAAGACGCTGCACTGATGATTGAAGATGCGATTCAATCCGTACTTCAAAAAGGATTTCGCACCGGTGATCTTTATAATGATGCACCTGACACAACACTCGTTGGAACAAAAGAGATTGAAAAGCTTTTACTCGATGTAGTAACCGAAAAAGTATCTTCTATATCATCCCGATAGCGATCAGGATAGCACTTACGGCAGTTGGGATCGCGATCGGGACAGAATGACATGGCGGAATTAGGATATCGATTTAAAGCAAAAATAACGATTTATACCAAGGCGTCATCCTGAATTCATTTCAGGATCTCAAAACCAAGGAGTTAACTAAAATCGCATAAATACGGATATTATTTCGGAAATTTTTCTCTTCACAAAATTCTAATTTAGAGTTCATATCATCCACGTTTTTGATATCTAACTTAAAATAAATGTGCATGAATGAGTCTTATCACACCACTTCTTTGTTACATATTTGTGATTCATTCCAATCCAGTCAGTTGTATCCTTTCGTATAAATTAGAAAATGGGCCTATAAATATAATTGCTCTTGAACAATCTCAGGCACTTTTTTTGAGACACAAGCGTAAGTTTATTGTTCAACTGTATAAAATGTAGAAACATCCGCTGAACCACTGATTGAAATGATGAAGTCATAGTACTTTTTTATTGATTCTGATTCATGATATAGCTTGTTATTGATTTGAAAAAAAGGTTTTATCATTCAGCACAGAATTTAATTTTAACGCATTAATTTATTTTCTAATGGATAAAACGTACTACAACCCTGAAGACCTGAAAAAATTTGGTAACGTCGGTGAGTTTCAAAAGGAGTTGGCTGATAAGTTTTTTGATTATTACGGATCTGTCTTTGCCGACAGCGCTCTAACTGCTAAAGAGAAGGCACTCATCGCACTGGCCGTTGCCCATGCGGTGCAATGCCCATATTGTATCGATGCCTATACTCAGGAAAGCCTTGAGAAAGGCTTCTCGGAAGAGCAGATGATGGAGGCCGTCCATGTAGCCACCGCCATCCGTGGCGGAGCATCCCTGGTTCATGGCGTCCAAATGATGAATAAGGTGGATAAACTCAGCATGTAGATAAAATATACTTAGTCAAACCTGTCGGGGATCTCCGCTAACTCGACTTTTTCACTTTTCACCTTTAACTTTTCACTTTTCATTCCCATATTTTGAAATCCCTTATCGCACAAAGCCATTCACTTTCTGATCCAAAGATTCAACTGGATGTTATCAATCATCACAACGATAAGATCAAGAATCTGGATAGGTTTGAAGAGAAACTGGATACCATAAACCTGTTTCCACTGAAACCTACCGGAATTGAAATCTTTCAGATCAATCTAGGTTACATGTGCAACATGACCTGCAAACATTGTCATGTTGACGCAGGACCCGACCGAAAAGAGATCATGAGCAAGGAAACTCTTGAGCTCTGCCTGGATGCAATTCAAGACTCCTCCATTCAAACTGTGGATCTGACCGGTGGTGCCCCTGAGATGAACCCTCATTTCCGATGGTTTGTGAACGAAGTGTCCAAATTGAATAAGCACATCATTGTAAGATCCAATCTGACGATCCTGGATACCCGAAAGTTTGAGGACCTTCCGCAGTTTATGGCC
>SKZL01000200.1 GCA_007127395.1 Balneolaceae bacterium | reverse complement strand
TAAAGCGGATGCGAAAGAGCATAAACAAGTACATTTACCCCAAACCGGAGGGCTGCCCGGGTGATCGCTTCCGGATTAGAATGTTCATCATACGCCCATCCGTCCGATGGATTGGATTCGTACGTGTAGAGCAAAACCATTCGCCCGCCACGATAGAGAGCAAATGCCTGAGGGGGCAGGCCGTCATGTTCATGAACCTTGGGTGGCCTGCCATCCGGGAACTGATAGACCAGATTGTAGATCGGGTGGTCACCGGGTAGCTCAATAAAGGGCTCCTCGGGAAAAATGCGCTGAAGAATAGGCCTTACATATTGATCCATTCCATAATCATCATCCACCATTAAAAATCCACCGTTATCCAGATAATTTCTGAGATTTTGCATCTCTGCATCGTTCAGGGTGATGTTTCCGTGTCCGGTGATAAAGAGAAATGGATAGTTGAAGATATCACGGCTGCCGATCTGAACATCATCAACCTGCTCACTGATCCGGACGGGCACCACCTCTTTAGTGAACCGGATCAGATTGCGAAGGGCTGTCGGAGAACTGTACCAATCACCCCCACCTCGATACTGAACCCTGGCGATTTTAAACTCATCACTCCCACGCTGAGCTTCAGCAAGAGGTGAATGGATCATCATCAGAATCAGCAGCAGTATGGAAATGGTGAATTTCAAAATGGGTCGAATGGTTAAAATTTATTGATTTACAACGGTGATAATTACGATTCGGGAGTTCAGTTTATTGCGATCCGACATCAACTCCCGCTGCAGACAGAATATAAAAGTTTATTGACAAATCCGGGCCGAGAGGTATATCCGTCCGGCGGTTATTCTTGATTGCAGATCTGATCTGTCAGGCAAATTCATCCAGCCGTTTCTCTTTATTGGCACCTTTTAAGATGTTGTGAGACTCCTCGTGAGCTTCAAAAGGCTCCAGATGGATGGTCACGACGGCATCGGTATCAAGGGCATCGATCAGTTTGCGCTCCATGATAGTGGCATCATCATGTGCCTCTTTGAGCGGGATGTCATCCTTGAAGACCAGATGTAACTGGATCCAGGTAGTTCTGCCGCTGGTACGGTGCCGCAGGTGATGCCACCCTTTGATATTCTCCGTCTTTACAGTATCAAGTACCTTTCGAATGGCCAGATCTACATGAGGATTACGTGTATCCATCAATCCGCTGATAGAGTATCGCAGCAGTTTGTACGCTTCATAGCAGATATAACCCGCAATCAAGAAGCTGACCACAATATCCATGAATAACCATCCTGTAAAGTGAATAAGCAGCAATGCAGCTACGACTCCACCGCTGGTCCAGACATCCGTGAGGGTATGTTTGCCGTTACTGATGGCAATCATACTGTTTTCACGCCTGCCTACTCTAAGTACATAACTGCCAAGAACCAGGTTGATCAATGCAGCAAAGATCAGCAACCAGATACCGGTATCCATATTTGAGATCTCAATCCCGGTGATGGAACTCATCACCGCATGATAGATGATCGTGATTCCGGCAACTATGATAATGGCACCCTCTGCTCCAACAGAGAGGAATTCGATCCGGTCATGGCCATAAAGATGCTCCTTATCAGCCGGTTTCAGGCTAAGTAGGTATCCATATACCACAAAAACAACCGCAAACAAATGCACCACAGACTCAGCAGCATCAGACAGTGCCGCAGATGATCCGGTTACGATAAAAGCCGCGATCTTAACAGAGAGGCTGATGGATGCTACAATCAAACTAATGATCAGTGCTTTTCGTACCGGGTCTTTTTTTCTCATGGTTACATAAATTGAATTTGAATATAGAGACTATATCAGAAAAAATTGGAGATTATTATGTAGACGCGGCTCATTTTGATCCTGTAGGTAAACAGGCAGTCGAATTGTAAAAGGCGGATCGTGAACTATCACTCAACCAAACTGTTTATCTGATTTAAATTAATTCTAAATAACGGTGTAGAGTGCGGTTCAATGTGAACAAGTAGTATATTGAAGCAGAGTGCATTGAAAGTCATGGAAATACTTCGACTTTCCCGAAAGATTTCGGGAGGGAATCATGCCACCTGATTGAGGTTTTTTCAGAGCCGCCAATTAGAAATGAATGATATAGAAATGAGCAATCCATCAAGAAGGGAGAAATATATTTACTGTTTAATTCATGAATAGATCAATGGGGCGAATTTTGACAAAACCCAAATGGAGACATTGCCGGGTTTTGATACCGGTTTTGATTGTTTGGTTCAATATGAGCTTTTCAAATATTTCAGAAGCTCAGGTTCTGGAGATCCAATACACTGATATTGAACAACTTGCTCAAGAGCATAGCATTGAGTGGCAGCAGTTTGAAAACCGCCGGGACTATAATATTGCCGGTGAAATGCAGATGGCAACACGTCTGAATCCTACCCTGGCGTATGATCTGGAATATCTCGACGGACAAACTCAGAATGAGTATGAGCAATATTTATACCTCTCCAAAGAGTTCAGGACGCCGGGACACTTTCGTGCTCTGAGAGAGATGAGAGATAGTCGAATCGATGGCCTCTATCAGGAAAATGAGCGGGATCGCCTTGAGTGGCTTGCATCCTCAAAATATGGATTTATTCAAATTGTACTGCTGCAGGAAGAGTTGGCCCAGATGGAACTACTGATGCATCAACTGAATCTTCTTAGGGAAGTATCTACGCTTCGCTCTGCAGAAGGTGAAGTCTCAACGCTAAACCATCGTCTGATCGATTTGGGTAGTTATCAACTTCAGTCCGAAATTGAAAAGAGAAAGGGGGAGCTGAATCGCAAGAGACTTCTATGGAAAAACAGAATGGGCTTCAATGAGGAGGTTGAATTGAGATTTGAAGGGAGTTTCAGTACAAAACCCGACTCGTATATTGAGTTCGACAGGATCGTACAGCTCATGGAAGAGTCACCGGCTGCAATAGCCGACCGGCTATCCGCACAGTCTGCATCTCTTGCAATATCATTGGAAAACAGACGCAGATTTCCGTCGATTGAGATCTCTGCAGGTTATAAACAACTGAATCCAAACTGGAACGGATTCCTCGTGGGAGTGGCCATACCGCTGCCGGTTTTAAATACAAATCGTGAAGCGATTGAACAGGCAAGAGCACTGGAAAGAGTTGAATCCTCAAATCTCATCAAAAGGCAAAATGAGAGAAGGTCAATGGCTATTCAACTGCTGGATGAGCTGAGAAGAACTCAGGGTCAACTGGATCGTTTTCCGGATTATTTACACCAGCCGGAAGTTTTTATGAATACACTGCTGATCTCATATGAAGAGGGCACTCAATCCCTGAACGATTTTCTGAATACCATACAACTGATGGTGAACAACTATCAGACCAAATATGATCTGCTTGAAAATGCCTATGGAGTTATTTTGAAATTAGAGGCGATGACAGGCCACAAAGTTATTCAACCATAAGGAAACATTTATGAAGTACGAAATTGACAGATTGAATTTTCTTTTCATCTTCTTGATTATTGGATTGTTTGCATCAGCATGCCATAATGGAGAGCATTCTCACACAGTTGAAGAGGATCATGACCATGATGAGCATCATCGCCTGACTGTCTGGGATGGAGAGTTTGAATATTTTGCAGAATTTGAGATACATGAAAATTCGGGCAGAATTGAAGGCGAACTCTATCTTTCATTGGAGAATCAACCTCTTGATGCCGGCATCATTCAGCTCTTTTTTAGTGAGAACGGTGAGCCCGTAAACCGGCAGCCACTGAATGTGGTTACTCAGGGATTTTACCCTTTTGAAATCTATTTTGGCAGATCGGATGAACCTGATCTGGTGGTGGAATTGCAAATTAACGGAGTTCAAACCAGAACCGTTTTAGGTAAAGTTGATCGCTATGCCGATCACCCGGAAGATCCGATAGCTGAGCAGTGGGTTGAACTGGAGAAAAAAATGCAGTGGCAGCTGTCTATGGGATCAGAAGTAGCCCATATCCGTGATATGCCGGAAACAGTGAGTGGATTGGGCAGAGTAACATTGAACCAGGCACATAACTATCTGATCACTTCCCCTGTTGACGGACATGTGGATGCTGAGTTTTTTTCCATCATCCCAGTCACCGGTAGTGTAGTAAATCCGGGGGATCGCTTATTGGCACTCTCGCCTCCATTTTCATCCGGCAATTCATGGACAGAAATTCGACTCGCATATCATCAGGCTCAGGATTCATATGAAAGAGCTGTGCGATTGTTGGAAAATGATGCAATATCACTTCGGGAGTACCAGGCCAGAGAACGTGAATATGAGTCGAGACGAGCAGGTTATGAACACTTTTTAATAGGGAACAGCCATGGAGCTCATATTGAGGATGCCGGGGATTATCTCTATTTGAACGCCTATCAATCTGGAGTGATTGCAGAGACATACATCACACCCGGCAAATTTGTCGAACAGGGTGATCGGCTTTTTAGCCTCTTCAATCCGGACTATTTATGGATTGAGATTCAGGTCTACAGAGATGATCTGAATCAATTATCTGTGATCGATGGATTGGAAATTCAGTTAAACAGGGATGAGCCTTTTACTTTGGATAATAACCGGATTGAAGTGATCAGCAGGGATCAGCGAAGTAATATATCTGGAAATCGTGTGAATGTAGTTGTTTCTGTTGAAAATCATGACCGAAAATTGATGCTGAATCAGCCGTTAAGAGTAAAATTGAAGAGTAATCAAAACCGCGCAGAACTGGCAGTTCCATCCGGTGCGATTTTTGATGACGACTCTCACAAAGTGGTGTTTGTGATGATATCCGGGGATCAATTTGAGCGAAGAATAGTTGAGGCCGGAAACAGTTATGGGGGATATACAACGATATTAAACGGACTTAATGAAGGTGAGAGGATCGTCACAAGTGGCGTTTATCCATTGCATTTGTTGAGTGGAAATGTACAGATAGACGAAGGACACGATCATTGATCTTATGCTAGACAAACTGATTAACTTTAGCATTCTAAATCGCTACACGATCATCACGATTACGTTAATGTTGTTTGTAGCCGGTTTTTATCTGACCAGGGATATGGCGGTAGATGTTCTGCCGGATATCTCAGCTCCCGTTGTGACTATATTGACTGAAGCACATGGAATGCCGCCACAAGAGGTGGAGCAGTTAATCAGTTATGTAATTGAAACCAATCTGGTCGGATCCGAGGGAGTTCGAAGAGTTACGTCCAGATCAATTCTCGGATTCTCAACAGTACAGGTGGAATTTGATTGGGATATTGATGTTCAGCATGCCCGCCAGATTACGGCTGAGAAGCTGCAGGGGTTGAGCAACCAGTTGCCTTCACAAGCCGGGGCTCCATTCATGGCTCCTGCCACATCCATTATGGGGGAGATCATGCTGGTTGGGTTTACTGCTGAAGAGACCTCTCACATGGAACTTCGCACACTCATTGATTTCACTATACGTCGTGAATTACTCGCAATGCCCGGGCTGGCAGCGATTTCAGTGTATGGTGGCGAAAACCAGCAATTTGTGATTGAACCAAACCCGGAAAAGATGGAGCAGCTGGGTATCTCCATGAACACTCTGCTGGATGTGACCAGCGGTACAACAGGAAGTATATCGGGCGGTTTTACGAACTATTCTGGCAAAGTCTATACCATTCGGGGGTATGGCAGGGCTACAACTGTAGAGGAGATAGAACAATCTTTTGTGATGCATGATGAAACCGGACTACCGGTTCTGTTAAGCGATATTGCAGAGGTTGAAGTGAAACCCGCTCCAAGGGTGGGTGCGGCTTCAGTAAATGCAACACCCGCAATCATATTGGTGATCAGCAAGCAACCGGGTGCAAATACTTTGGAACTAACCCGCGATATTGAGGCAAAGTTACAGGAAATAAGCACCACTCTTCCACGAGATGTAACAATCTATACAGATCTGTTTCAACAGGCCCATTTTATTGAAATAGCGATATATAATGTATTAAGTGCCTTGATTATCAGCGGTATCCTCGTTGTAATTATTCTGTTCACCTTCCTGGCGAACTGGAGAGCTACAATCATTTCACTTGTAGCTATTCCTGTCTCGGTGATAATGTCTCTCATGGTACTCTGGATGTTGGGGTTAACTTTTAACACAATGACTTTAGGTGGTATTGCCATTGCAATTGGTGTATTGGTAGATGATGCCATCGTTTTTGTCGAAAATGTTTTCAGAAGGGTAAGAGAGAACGCCGAAAAGCCGGCTGATGAGAGGATGAAATTTTTACCGCTGGTGAGTGAGGCCTCCATACAGATCAAAAGCCCGATCGTATTGGCCAATTTTATCATCGTTATTGTCTTTCTGCCTTTACTCTTTCTGGAGGGGCTTGAAGGAAACCTCCTGTTGCCGCTCGGTATCGCTTATGTGACAACGATCATATCATCTCTTTTGGTAGCGCTCATCCTGACCCCTGCCATGAGTGCCTGGCTGCTGGATAAACCCGGCAAAATGAGTATTGAAGGAAGCTGGGTATCACGAAAAATGGAGAGCCAATATGAGCCTATTCTGAAATTCTGTTTCAACAATCGAAGGAAAGTATTAATCACCGTGGCAGTGCTGTTTATCGGTACACTTCTGCTATTGCCCGGAATCGGCCGCTCTTTCCTTCCGGAATTTAATGAGGGCACACTGAATATTGGAATGGCCACCCTGCCGGGGACATCACTGGATGAGTCTGATCATCTGGGATACAGGCTGGAGGAGATTCTCCTGGAGCATCCGGCGGTCGTCTCAACGGCTCGCCGTGTTGGACGGGCTGCTATGGATGAACACACCATGGGCACACACAGCCATGAAATTGAAGTTCGCCTGGAAGAGGGCTCCTATGATATCGATGATTTGATCGCTGAACTCAGAAGCAATGTATCCGTCATTCCCGGAGTGAATGTCTCTTTTGATCAACCGATTACACATAGAATTGATCATATGTTGACCGGCGTCCGAACCAATCTGGCCATAAAGGTATATGGTCCCGACCGCAGCAGGTTACAGTCGATTACCCGCGAATTGGAAAACCTGTTAAACTCAGAAGCAAATGTCCGGGATATATTGACCGGCGAACAGATGGATGTTCCCCAGATACAGATTATACCGGATCGGGAGTTGCTGGCTCTGCATGGATTGTCTGTAAGACAATTCGGTGAACTGGTCGAACTGGCATTCAGAGGTGTCGTTGTAAATCAAATCTATCTGGATCCGGCTGTTTTTGATCTGGTTGTTCGTTTTCCCGAACATTTTCGTTCCAGCCCCGATGCTATCGGACGGACATTCATCGAATTACCTGCCGGTGATCATTTGCGTATTCGGGATCTTGCTGAGGTAAGAGTGGGTTATGCACCCGGGATGATCACAAGGGAGAATGCGAGCAGGATGATGGTTACTCAGGCCAATATCACAGGGGGAGAT
>SKZL01000171.1 GCA_007127395.1 Balneolaceae bacterium | reverse complement strand
TGCTGCTGTGGCCGGAATGCTTCTGGTGTTCAGTGCACTAAAAAAGGTCACCAATCTGATACTATTTACAATTTTGTCGTATGAAGCAGAAAAAGTGAAAGGAGAGGAGCTTCGTGATGAAAATAATTATCCGGCAGAAGAGGATGAGATGAAATCTGAGTGATGACAGGGATCACCTCTTGTTTAACAATTTCTCTTCAAGAAATTGAATCACTCTGTCTGTTGAATTACCATCCTGAAAGGAGAAAAAAAGATCTCTGACTCCTGATCGTTCTTCACTACTCCCTTCCGTACCCTGAACGATATTTTCCAGGCTCTGTTGAAACTGATCGAACTGCTTAACTTTGGGTCCCGGTGTAATATCCTCGTAGGGCAGGGCCAAACCACGTTCATATTGATCCAGATCATAGGGAATAAAAATGGCCGGAATGTCAAGTAAAAGGCCTTCGATGTAGATACTGCTGTAGTCGGTTATTATACCTGATAACAGTGGAAGAATGGTGTTAATATCTTCAATGGTTTTATGATCAGCAGAGATAATTCTGTCTGTGTATTGCCTATGCTCATTGATATCAACAGATTCATTAGGGTGTGACCTGAGAGCAATCGTTATTTTGTATCTATCGAGGAACCCCGCCAGCTTTAAGGGGTCAAAATCATCAAATGGAAACCATTTGGTTTTCGATAACAGCCTGAAAGTGGGTGCATAGAGAATGAGGTGATCTGTTTCAGGTATATCAGTAAATAGGGTTTCAGCTTTTTGATTTTCGAATGTTTGATTGATCAGGGTGTCATAAGCCGGATACCCGGTTTCCAGGAATCGATTTTCCGGTATACGGAACCGCTTTGAAAATATCTCTGTCACTACAGGTGATGAGGATAAAAAATGAGTAATGGGTTTAAATCTGTATTCCAGAATTTTCCTATGGAACCAACTTGGCTCTTTATCACTTTTTGGCCTTAAATACTCACCGCGTTTGGTAGGAAGGCCGTGATAGGTTTGAATTCTGAGTGCAGTTCTGGGTAGATAGAGAAATGGGTAATCACTGGTGCCATGAGTAAACAGAATGGAGCCAGCTTCAGCAACTTTTTTAAGCCCTCTGTAGGTGTGGAAGAATTCAGCACGATCGGTACCGAATTTCTCCTTAATTGAGCTCACAATGTTTTTGTTTCGGCTGAGCCATACCGGTTGGAAATGTGGATGTTTACATAACTCCTCAAAAATGACTTTTGTATTTCCACGATATCCATTTCCGTGGAATGAGGTGAGGATAATCCGTTTCGGATTCGTCTTAGTGAAAAGAGAAAGTAGTGGTGAAAACAGGCCGGAGGCCATCTGTATCAGAAGAGGTGGGTATGTCGCCAAAATCAGTGGTTAAATAACTGAATTGTTGATAGTTTGTTTTTTTAAAAGTTCAGTGATTCTCGCGAGGTCTTCACAGGTATCAATTTCATCCCAGAAGAGCTCCGAAAAATCAACCATTTTCAATGAGATGGCTTTATTCTGTACCAGATCTCCAATAGCCACTTCATAAAAAATATTTAAGTCATTTTGATGAATATAATATTCGATCTTCCGCGCAATTTTTGTCCAGGTGTCGTATGAGAAAGAGTAGATATTTACAGTTTTATATACAACCTCAGTATAGTCGGAATACAATTCTCCCCGATAAATTAACTTATTTAGGGTTCCATCTGAATTGACATGGGCAGTGGTGCCGCAGTGTTTGTCTGGATCATATAGATCTAAAGCAATCCTGTCAGGTGTCGTGAAGAATGAAAGGGCCTCCGGTTCAAGATAAATATCTGACTCAATCAGTACGAAAGGTTCGTTGATCTTTGATTTAGCCAACCACAATGAGTAAATATTGTTTGTTGTGTCGTAAACTGAATTATGAATCGTATCTATTTCGATTTGACCTGAATACTTCTCAATCTCATTTTCAATCAGTTCGGATTTATAACCTGTAACGATCATCAACTTTTCAAATCCCAGATCAATCAGGATCTCGATATTTCTGTTTAGCAGCGGGGTTTCTTCTATTTCAACCAGACATTTTGGGATCGAGTTCGTAATAGGCTGCAGTCGTTTTCCTACACCGGCAGCTAATATGAGAGCAGTTTTTATATTCGACATTCTTTTTTAGAGCTATTAAAATTACCAGACTTAATTAATAGAGAGCGTTTTAGAAATAGAGACGATAAAGCAGTTGAATGTTTATACCCGGTTCCGGAAATAACTCTTTAACTCTTGAAAGGTGATTGAAATATCTTTCATTTAGAAGATTATTACCTCGCAGAGAGATGGTATGAAACAAATTTCTGCTTGTACTGGTCCTATATTCAGTTCTGATATTGATCACTTTAAAACTGTCTGTTGGCTCTTCAAAGATATCGGTTTGTTTCTGACTGCCGACCAGTTGAATATCACCGCCAAATGAGAAACTGCCCACGGAGTAATTTAATCCTGTACTGAATCTTAGGGGAGGTATCATTGGTAAATTCGTATGTTGCTGATCGCTGTTAAATTCCGCTCTTTCATCATCAGATAGAGTTCGCCGACCCCTTGTATATGAAAGAGATGATTGAAAGACCAGATTTCCGGTTAGTTGTAATTCCGTTTTTGCCTCTGCACCATAGATGAGTGCTTCCACACCGGTGAACTGAAAATCATTTAGACTTGGGAAGAAGATATTCTCCCTACCGGTATCGCGTGGATAGAGATAATTGGAAAATTGATTTCTATAACCGGTCAACTCAAAAGAGTATTCGGATCCTTTGATCCTCAGGAATAGTTCCTTTCCAAACCCTCTCTCAGGTTCAAGTTCCGGATTTCCAATTTCAAATGAGTAAGCCGCTATATGAGGCCCTTCCGAAAATAGTTCATTGGATGAGGGGGGGCGAAAAGAGTGAATATATGTTGCTCCGACATTTGTATTTTCAAATAGTCTGAAAATGGCTGAAGCCGACGTTGCTATTCCAACAAAGTTTCTTTGACGAATATGGCCAATTCTGGAGTTTGGCTTATCCTGACCCGGTACAACACTATTCAGATCTATTCGAATACCGGTGTCAAAATGAAGTCGATCGATTTCAAACTCCTGAACGGTAAAAATAGAGGCACTGTAACCGGTAGATTCAATATTAAAACGATCAATAACAGAGGTATCATCAAATTCTCCCCAAATACCAAACACACCTTTGGTCAAAAGTCCGGCTTCGCCATGACTGACTTTTGCATTCAGATTGATACTGTTTCTTGTGAACTCTGTTCCAATTATTTCTGATGTTTCAAACTCCTTGTGATTGTAATATCTGTAGGATAATTGTGTCTCGAATACTTTTAAAAAGGATCGGTCCAGAAGAAACTCAGTTCTGCTTTCAATCTGAAATCTGTTCATCTCAATATCTACTCCATTCGGATGTCCGCCACCTGGATCCGGTGGTATACCGTAGTGACTTGTAAAATTGGATAGTGATATTCCACTATACCCCCAGGATCTGATGGAACTCACCCCAAAAGAGTTATTGGATGTTAAATATCCGGAATTATCGACCAGTCCTGATGCAGATTGATAATTATCACCATATCTGCCACTCAGTTCCATGTTCATAACATAATTGTTCATGGGTATTGCCAGATCTCCGGAAAGTGAAACGCCATTATTAACGGTTGATGACTGAAGAGTAACGGTTCCGGCTGTTGAAGATGGAATCGAAGTGGGTATTTGATTTCTGACAACATTGATGACACCACCGATTGCATTTGATCCGTAAATCAATGCAGCGGGGCCTCTTGCGATTTCAATTTCATCGGCATTAATCGGGTCGATGCTTACAGAGTGATCCGGAGAAGCTGCAGAAAAATCGCCCAGCCGCTCTCCATCCTGCAGTATCAGGACCCGTTCATCACCCAACCCGCGAATTACCGGCCTTGCGGGCGCCAGCCCCATAGTTCTTTGCTCAAATCCCGGTTGACCCGATAGTGTTTCTGAAAGTGTTGAACCCAAATTCCTTCTAAGTTCTGAGGCGGATAGTTTAACAGAGGCATGTTCAAGATAGGCACCACGACGATCTTCCTGATCGGCAATGACCTCGAGTGTTCCTCCGGTTAGAGGAGTGGGTCTCAATGTGATTATTATGTCGATTTCAGGATGTTCGTCGACAGTGATCGATATGGATTGACCAGCATATCCTAATCTATGGATAATCAGGTTATAACGTCCCGTTGGCAGATTTCGAAGCGTAAATTCACCGTTTCTACCTGAGGTTGTATGACGATTAAGTTCCTCTATATGAATATATGCATGTGCAACGGGTTCTCCATCTTCAGCATCAGACACAGTTCCACGAACTGTACCCTGTTCATCTATATTATAAACAGTTGATCCAATGCTGAATATTGAAAATATGAGGCACAATAAGCCCGTCTTCATCATAATTAATCCTTACGAATAGTTACTCTGGTGTGATTTCGGAAACTGTAACCTGAAAAGGCCTGGACTCAAAATCTGAATGGCCTACATGCCACAACTCAAAACTAAGATTCGATGATCCTGTTGTGAGGCCATTTAGCGAGAAAGTCCATTCATTATTGTTTACGGGATGTGTTATATCTAAAATCTGATTATTGTCAGCACTCACCCTTAGACTATAACCATCATTTGTATCCGGATAATAACGGTCGCCGTCTTCAGATAGAAATTCAATATTTACCACTAACTGACCATTTAAAGGAAGATCAATTGAGTTGCCATCAACATAGGTGACGGTTGTTCCATCTTGCATAGCAATTTCAGAGCCACTTGCAGATAGAACAAGCCCTACCGGTGTGGGGCCGTGGTCGTGATCTGATCCACAGGATATGAATAAGAATAAACTAAACAATAATATAGGGGTTATGAAAAGAGATGAATTCAATTTCATTGTTAAACTGATTTTAGGGTTGAGTATTAATAATAGTATACTCCGCATTAGTTGCGAGTATGCTGAATGATTGTAAGGTTTGAAGTAGTAAGGATCAGACAGAAAGAGAGAAGGGTGGTGCTCTGTCGGATCGATAGAGATGGTAAGATTCTGAAACAAACTCTGTCTTCTGAACGAAGAATGATATTACCGGTACTGATTGATCAATGATTTCAAACTGAACTACGGGAGTGTGTTTAATCACTGAACCGCACATCAGACAGAGATGATCGATTTCGGTTACCTGATGCAGAGTTTGGTTATCATGGTAATCGACTGGATGCAAATGAATTGCAGACAGAGTAACCCCGAAAGCCAGTATGGCTGAAAAGAGTATCGCGGTTGTTTGTCTTTGTTTGCTCATTTTCATTCGGTTGTATATCGAAAAAAATTACATTAAATAATGTGTATCGAATATACACTCTTATACGTAACAGTTTCAAAATTATTTGAATATTATTACAATTCCACACCTTTCATTCATCATTGACTATCTCAAATGTGAAACTTATGTGATATAATAAACTGTTGCTGTCCATACTATTCACCATTAAATCAAACCAAAATTTCCATATGGAATTTTTTTCAACGATATCAGAGTGGTTTTTAAGTTTAAGTGAGCAATACGGAGTTAATCCGTTTATTTTTGGAGCTATATATGTTGGAGCCATACCATTTTTTACAATATCAGTAGCCTGGGTTGTAAGAAACTACAGAACTGAAAAATCGATCACACTACCGGTTCTATCGGCAACAGCATGTTTTGTCTCTGCTTATGTCTATCTGATGATCGCAGGGGAAAATGTCCCATGGTGGGTATATGCTGTTGTGATAGGGATGCTCGTCTATGGAGGGTGGTCAACCTATCAAAAAGTGAGAAAACAGATCAAAAATGAGGTCATTCAATGAAAACAATGTATGATGCGATAGTGATTGGAGGAGGATCTGCCGGTCTGACCACCGCCGGAATTGCGGCTAACCTGGGTGCTAAAACAATCATGATAGAGAAGGAGAGGCTTGGAGGGGATTGTACATGGACCGGTTGTGTTCCCAGTAAAACTCTAATCAAAGCTGCTTCAGTTGTCCAGGAGCTTAGAGAGTCAGAACGGTATGGAATGGGTATTTCAATCAAAGATGTTAGTACCGGGCAGTTATTGAAGCATGTAGATCGTGTTCGAAGAGAGATTTATGAGGATGCTGACAGGCCGGAAATATTTGAAGAGATGGGGATCGAAGTTTACCGTGGAGAAGCATCTTTTATTGATGAGCAGAGGATAAAACTGATCGATCAAAAAGGATTGGAGAGAGAGATTACCGGCAGATACATCTTTATCTGTACGGGGGCAAAAGCTTTCGTTCCACCGATCCCTGGTATTGAACAGGTGGAAGTCCTGACAAACGAATCGCTTTTTGAAATCGAAAAATTACCCGGAAAGATGATTATCGTCGGTGCCGGACCAATTGGGACCGAGATGGCTCAAAGTTATAATCGTCTTGGAACAGAAGTTCATGTTTTGGATATGGCCAATCGTATTTTAGTTAACGACGATCCGGAGTTAACAAGTTTGCTTCATCAAAAGCTGATTGAAGAGGGTGTTCACTACCATCTGAATGCATCTGTGAATAAAGTTGAAAAAAGTGATGGGTCAGTGAAAGTAACTTTTCAGGTTGATGGAAAGAGTGAATCTGTAACTGCTGATGCGATCCTGATGGCAACCGGCCGCAGGGCCAATATAGCATCGCTGAATCTGGAGGCGGCCGGTGTGGTAACTTCCAAATCAGGAGTTGTCGTAAATGACAAATGCCGTACAAATAAACGACATATTTATGCTATCGGTGATGTTACTGGCAGGTATCAATTTACGCATATGAGTGAACATATGGCCAAAGTAGCAACGACCAATGCACTACTCAAGATACCGATGAAAATTGACCATAAACATGTACCGTGGGTCACATTTACTGAACCGGAACTTGCACAGCTGGGCAGATCTGAAAAAGATCTGACAGATCAGGGTGTATCATTTACGACTTACAGATTTCCATTTAGTAAAATTGACCGAGCAATCACAGATGGCAAAACAACTGGAATGATCAAGGTTTTTGCTAAAAGTTGGAATGGTAAGATTTTGGGGGCATCTATTCTGGGAGCACATGCGGGAGAAATGATCTCTCAATATGCTTTGGCCATGAAAAATGGAGTCACACTGCGAAAATTTGCCGACACCATTCATCCATACCCAAGTTATGGTTTAGGTGCCAGGAGAGCTGCTGACCAATGGTATATCAAAAAACAGTCCGAGACGATGGTCAGATGGATCAAGCGAATCTTCGGATACAGAGGCGAAATACCTGATTATAGCGATCCGAACCGTATCGTTTAGACTGTGTTGAAGGCAGACTTGCCGAAGGGAGCAACGGTTTACGATCTCTTATGCTTTCAGAATGGCATAATTGGTAACAAGTTTTGATTTTTAAATGTCCTCTGATAACCTAATTGTCATC
>SKZL01000296.1 GCA_007127395.1 Balneolaceae bacterium | reverse complement strand
CAATATTCTAAGCCATATTTAAAAATTGTGGATCATTATCAGGAAATATGGAGGACAGTTCTCTTAGTTTATTCTTCTGCCTTTTGCTGCGTGCTGTTCGCAGTCCCGATCCCTCGAGGCCTTCTGCCGTCTGCCCTCTGCCCTCTGCCTTTTCACTCCACATGTATATCCCTCAACCGCATCTGTATACTCCTCTTGCCTGCCCAATAGTTCTCCTCGAGCACATATGCCACATCAATTTTTTTATCCCTGTTGTTTCGAAGCTGTGGTTCATATTCATGCATATTGAACCCGATCGCATCAAATATTGCTGATCCGTTTTGCCGGATTTTCATCTTTAAATGGCCATTGCCCACGATCGTCGGTACCCCATGTACATGGACATCGCGGCTCACAAAGATAGGACGCTGATTCCCCGGGCCGAATGGCTCAAACTGGCTCAACAGCTTCCAAAATCGTGTATTCACGTGCCCCAGGTCCAGATCCGTGGCAATCTCCAGCTCAGGCTGAAAATCGTTCTCCGATAACATCTCACATGCAATATCATTCATCCGCTTCCGGAACTCTTCCAGATTGCTTTGATCCATCGTGAGGCCGGCCGCAAACTCGTGTCCGCCAAATTGCTCCAGCAGATCTTCACACTCTTTCAGCGCATTGTAAATATTGAACCCCTTGATCGACCGCGCAGATCCTTTGATCTTCCCCTCAACCGTGCTCAGCATGATGGCCGGACGGTAATGCGCATCCACAAGCCGGGAGGCCACAATACCGATCACACCCAGATGCCAATCGGGGTGGTGCAGTACCATCGCGGAGGTGTCATCCAGATCAAACTCCCTCTCCAGCAATTCATTCGCCTGAAGCATCGTTTCAGAATCAGTACTTCGCCTTTCGATGTTGATCGACTCAAGCTGCGAAGCATAACGGCCGGCATCGGTTTCATGATCTGATATGAGCAGCTTCACTGCCGTTGTGGCATCACCCATACGCCCGGCTGCATTGATTCTGGGGCCGATCGAAAAAACAATACTGGTCGTCGTAACAGAACCCGGCGGTGTTTTAATCAGATCGAGCAATGCTTTTATACCGGGCCTCGGACTGGTATTGATCTGCTTGAGCCCTCTCCTCATCATAATTCGGTTCTCATCAACAATCGGCACAATATCAGACGCGATAGAGATCGCAACCAGATCCAGATACTGATCGGATAAAGTTTCCGGCAACCCCAACTTTCGAATGGTTCCCTGAATCAGCTTGAACCCAACCCCGGCACCGGAGAGCCCATCAAATGGATAGTCACAATCCAGGCGTTTGGGATCCAGAACCGCACAGGCATCGGGCAGTCGGTCACCTACCGTATGATGGTCACAAATGATCAGGTCTATTCCCTGCTCTTTCATATATTCGGCCTCATCAACGGCTGTGATACCACAATCAACAGAGACGATCAGGCCTGCCTTCTGCTCAATTGCATAACGTATCCCATCTTCATTGATACCATATCCCTCCTTGAATCGGTGCGGAATATAGTACTCCACATTCAGGCCAAAACTTTTCAGAAAAAGATGGAGTATGCTAACCGCAGTGGTGCCATCCACATCATAATCCCCATAAATCACCACTTTTTCATGATTGCGAATGGCGGTGGAGAGCCGGCATGAGGCCTCCTCCATATCTTTCATCAAAAAAGGATCGTGTAGCTTTTCTTCCTCAGGCCTGAAAAATATTTTAGCCTTCGCGAGGTCGGTGACCCCTCTCGAGGCCAGTAAGTTTGCAATCACCCGGGGGACTTTCAGCTGCTGCTCTAACGCAGATACAGCTTCCTCCCTCAGGGTCTCTGAATATACCCATCGGTAAGACATCTTTTATGTTCCGTTTTGTTATCATTTGAACAGGTAAGGGAGCTTCACCTCCATCATACCGGGGATATATTCTTTCTAAAAAAGTGCCTGTTGATGCACTCAAAAACCTTAAAGCTGTTTCTTCGCCTCAATTTTAACGGCTCTGTCTAAATATTAACTATAAGCTGTGACCCAGCGAACGGCCTGATATATTCAGAACAAATTTTACTATAGTTAGTATAAAAAAACAGCCGATAAATGTATAGAGTGAATTCCGGATTCAGAATGTTTTCGTCAATTCCCTCTTTTGTTCTTTATATCATTTATTGATTAGTTTTATTGTTTTCTAAAACCTTCACCCATAACACATTCAACCTACCATTGAGCGGGGCGTTTCACAGTTCTTGCAATACCAATAGGCCAAACCCACACAATTTACCGAACCGAATTGGATGGTTCACTCTTCCGGCATGAGGTTCCATCAACACAACGGATCAGATCATCCTCAAAAGGTGCCAAACATCCCGGTAAACTGATTCCTTGTCGGCTCCCACCCGATCGACACCCCGACATCAAATGCAAGATTGCTCAACCTGAACCGCGACCGGACCCCCAAACCATATACACTTCTTGATCCTTCAATCAAATCCTCATGGTTCATATCCGCAACTGTCTGGGAAAAGAGCACCAGATAGATATTGGATAGATAGGCCGGCAGCAGCAGTCCGCCCTGATCCGGATAGGTTAACGGAATGGTGTACCGTGTATCCAGAATACCGGTCCGATTCCCGCCCGGCAGCCTCAATTCACTGAATAGTTCTGAAATATTGGAAAAGACATTAAAGACCGGAATATCAGTTTGATCATAAACCTGAAGCATCATCCGCAGCGACTGGTTCCACTTTGCCAGTGGCGCCACATAACCGACTACACCCACCCTGACACCTTTACGCTGAGTCAGGTTTGCAGTGATATTCACTTGCCTGTCACGAATTTGAATTTCATCGCTGTTCAACCCATAACGCCCTTCACCGAACAGAACCAGCCCACTGTTGGGCTGCACATCCCGCATGTACTGTCGGATTCCGATATTTAATACAGATCGCATCCCGATCGTGTGCCTTGTACCAAAGTCGGAAACTTCCCGGTGCGTCTGCTCTGCATCCAAAAACCGGATCTGACTAAGGAAATACTGCGGCTCAAACAGAACCGAACTGAACCTTGCGTTACTTTCGAGCCGTAATCGAACCGGCATCTTCAACGAAGCTCCCCTGGATTGCTGCAGATACCCCATCCGTAATTCATCCCCGTTCTGCTCTGCTGAGAAACTCACAAAATTGGGGCTGTTGAAGATCTCTGCGCGAAACCCCGGAAAGAACTGCTTGTTCACATACTCAGCCCTGTACCAGGCCCTGTCTGCATAATAACTGAACTCCATATCATACCTCTGGCTGCTCATCACATCCACGCTCTGGAAGTTCAGCCCAAACCGGTCGCGCCCGACAAACTGTTCATAAACCGGTGTCCAATAACGCGGTTTGAGCCACCCCATCCCCGTCCTGTATCGCTCAAATTCCCACTCCTCCAAATCATCAAACTCTTCCTGATCCCGGTTCATCAGCGGCCTGGCAAACATTTGATCGATATCATCACTATACACCCATTCCCATTTTGGAACCAACCTTTCGACAGCCTCAGCCCGGTTCATCAGGAACAGCTTCTGCTCGGTTCCCTCCTGCCCAATGAACGCAATCCGGCCGCCATCGGGTGAGTAGGAGCCCTCAAATGCGTTAAAGAGACTCTCAGTCAGCTGAACCACCTCATTTGCCTCCAAATCATACTCATAAATATTCATTACTCCGGTGTGGTCTGAGGTAAAGAGAAATTTCTCCTCTGCAGGGTGCCAGGAGAGATCATAAACCGAACCCTCCCTGAAGACAATAACCGGCTCATCATTCATCACAGATATTGCCTTCCTTAAATCGGTCAGCCAGACTGCCTGAACACTTTTCCTCCTTCCAATAACCGCCGCATGGCCTTCCCTGTGTGGATTTCCTGCAATTTGAACAACACTCGACTCTTCCGGTTTTGAATACGTTACCAAAACCTCACCACTCTCAGGATCCACTTTTACCAGATTCAGCTCATTCGCGTCTACCTGCCTGGCATAAAGCTCCCCGTTGATTCGCTCCGGTGAGAAGAGCCTTGCTTGCCTTGTGAGCCTTTCTGACCTGCCACTTTTCAGGTCCAGACGGTGAAGGTCGCCCCGAAAGAGATTGTCGTAAAGCTTATCTGTATGCAATCTGGAGAAATAGAGTGCGTTTCTGTCGGATGTTAACGAAACATGATAATCCGATGCTATCACAACCTCACTGATCTGGTTGGTTGAACCGTCTTGGATATCATACTGATAGAAACCCGGCGACCGGTTGCAGGATCTTGCATAAAAGAGCACCTGATTTTCATCGGTCCAGAGTGGCCGGTTCAGCCGTTTACAATTTGCACGAAATATCACCTCTTCAACGGCCGTCACCCCTTTTCCTGTGATTGCCTCTCGCCGCTCCTCCTCAGCCGATTCTGTTGTCTGCTTAAATTCTGCATAGAGCCGGTTCGGCCACTCTCCTGTGGTTTTACGCAGTGCCACACCATAGCCGAGGAATGGATACCGGTAGTGAAAATCAATTGTCTTGCGGATCACATCTTCACCGTATCGATTAAACAGCCAATGCGTTAATTCATAACCGCCGATATAGTGGCGATCGAATGGAGGTGTAAAATCGGTAGTGTGAAGAAGTTGGCCCATCGACCACTGTTCATTGCTTCCAATGGTCGTATGAAACTGATTCTTGAAATAGGGATGATTCCCGCGGCCGGAACCGTCGATGGTTCCGTGACTCTCATGATGAACCGCAATTCCCTCAAAAACTCCCAGTGGTGCTGCAGCGTGAACCGATCGTCTCAAATCAGGTGAAAAAAGGCCGATTGCCGATGTGAATGATGATGGATTAACACTAAAATGAAGGGCATGCACCAGCTCATGCGGCAGTACCAGCTCCAGCCAGTCGCCTGAACGGGGGTTCATTGTTTTACCGATTATTGGAGCCAGTTCTATTTCAGTTCTGAAGTTGAGCGGCGAGACAAATCCGTTCGAACGGTCATTTTCAGGATTGATGATGGCCGGGAAGTTTCTGAGTGAACCTCCAACCTGTTTCTGGATATCCCTGTAGTCGCTCTCCAGTATATGCATCGACCGGATCGCCTCCTGTTCATACCGTTCCGGGTAGATCACCCTGAAACGATCACTCCGGATCTCCATCCAGTTTTGTCCGGGGGCTCTATATTGTGTCTGATAAAGCTGTGCATGAACTTGAGACGGCACAATCAGCATAAATGCGAACAGTATTGAAAATAAAGAAAGACAACTACGCGTCATGGCATATATGGATCAAATTAGATAGAATTACTTGAATGGCCCTTCCACAGTTTACAACAAGCAGGTCAATTAAGGAGCATCCAGTAGAGATAAATTAATGCAAAAATTGTCAGAAATGTAATCCCTGAAATACTCAGCCAGTAGAGCCATCGTGGCGGACGATACTCCTCAGGCACTTCAGGCTGGTGAATGAGTTTATGATTCATGAACGCAAGTACCGGGGCGATCAAAAATGACATTGTTGTTGCAATATCTATCAGAAGGCGAAAATGATCACTGAAAAAGAAGAGCAGTAAAAGTGTACCGGCGCTAATACCAACCAGAAGCCAGGCATAATAAGGCGTCGATTTGGATTGAAATACCTCTTCACTTTTTCTAATGAAAAGAAAATGGGTCATAATTCTTGGATAGGTGTCGGTAATGGTGAGTGTGGTTGTGAACATCGTGGTAAAAGCACAGAGAACGATCAGGTAATAGGTCCATTCGCCCAGCGCCGTTGTATAGAGCTGTATCAGCTGATTGGAAAAGCCGGCTGCGCTGGTGGCAAACTCCTCGCCTGACCCATACATCACGAGCGCTCCCAGGGTCAGAAATGCAAGTGCAATCAGTGCTGCACCGATATAACCAAGATTAAAATCAAAGAGTACTTCATTCAGTTTGGGCTTATAGCCGGTCTGTTTCATCCGCTCTACAGACCATATCGATTGCCAGGCTGATGCGTCGATCGGAATTGGCATCCAGCCCATCAGTGCGATCAGAAATGCCACTCCTGAAACCGTCCACAGATCAGGCGAAAGAAGGGTGGGTTGCGGCTGAACCTCCACATTGATAATCGCAATCACCATCGCTATCAGTGTCGTGACTGCCAGAATCACCATCAATATTTTGATCGCAATATCCAGAAGTGAATAGGTATTTTTGATCAGCTCGAGAATGGATAGACCCAAAATAATTCCGCTCCAGCCGGGAATGGAGAGCTCGATGCCGGTCAGGTTACCGGCCAGGCTTGCAGTCACAATCGTAACTGCTGCATGAACAGCAAACATGGTGGAAACGGTAAAGATGATAAATATCCATAGTGGCAATTTGCCCATTTTGGCATAACCCTGAATCATATTCTTGCCTGTTGCCAGGGCATAACGGGGACCATACTCCAAAAAAGGGTATTTAAACAGATTTGCCAGGATAACCGCCCAAACCAATGCAAACCCAAACTCTGCCCCGGCACGTGTAGATTGCACCAAATGTGAAACTCCAATCGCAGCAGCAGCCATGATCAATCCGGGGCCCATGCTTTTGCGTATCCCTTCCCAAGAGATCTTTTCCTTCATAAACAGTATCGTTTGACAGAAAAATTATGGGTTAAAATCGGGACAAAGATCCTGAATTCCAATCAGATAAAAAGTTTACGGAACCTTTTGAGCCTAGTTTTATTTATTTTATATAGTAGCACATCATAACATTAATTTAACAGGACTAATTAGGATGGTAAGTGAAAAAACAATTAGTGAACTGATTAATCAAGATGGTGAACTTTTCTTAACCATTGCACTCCCAACCCACAAAAAAGGAGAAGAATCAAAACAAGATCCAATTCGATTTAAAAATCTGTTAACCCGTGCCTCAGAAAAAATTACGGCACTAAATTCAAAAAAAAATAGTTCCGAAAAAATTCTCAAATCTGCCAAGGAGCTTCTTGATAAACCGATTTTCTGGTCACATCTCGACAGGGGGCTCGTTGTCTATATCTCTGATAATTTTTTCAAAGTTTTTAAACTCCCTTATGAAATTGAAGAACATGCCTATGTAAACGATCATTTTTTGATCACTCCGTTGCTGCCAATGACCAGTCTCGACGGAACCTTCAATATATTGGCGGTAAGCCGGCAAAAACTGCGCCTGTTGCAGTGTACCCGAAATGAAGTATCAGATATCACTCCGGATAATATCTCCACCTCCATCGATGATTATCTTGAAGTGGATCCCGAGAAACAACTTCAGTTTCATTCGGGCTCACGTGGCCAAAAGGCAATGTACTTCGGTCATAACGCCAATGAGGAAGATAAAATGGTGGTCGTGGAAAGCTTCTATCGCGAAGTAGAGAAAGAGATCACCGCACTCTTGAAAAAGAGCATGAATCCATTGATTCTGATCGGGCTTTCTGAAAATCTTAACCTTTATAAGAAGATCAACAGTTACAAAAGGGT
>SKZL01000144.1 GCA_007127395.1 Balneolaceae bacterium | reverse complement strand
TAGTAGTAGATATCAAAATGGTCAGTTTCGATGAATCTCCAGTCGAATGTCTCATATTGAACCCTGTTTTTCCCAAAAGAAAAAAACTGAGAAAATGCCTCTTCAACGATGATAGTTGAAACAAAAAGAGTTAAAAGTAAACCAAGGGTAATTTTTTTTGGCAACTGCATTATAAGATGATTGATAAATTTTGGTTTAAAAATCCGGTAGAGCCAGATCTATTTGTCGCTTTTCGAGATCCGTACGTATCACTTTTGCTTTAATTGAACCGCCCAGGATATACTTTTTCCCTTTGGATCGCCCAATCAGGCAGTGAAGCTTTTGATGATAAACATAATAATCATCTTTAAGTTCACTAACGCGAATCATGCCTTCACAGTATATGTCGTTCAACAAGATGTAAATACCATTTTCAGTTACGCCACTAATTGTACCATCGAAGGTTTCACCTAACTTGTCAGATAGAAATTCAACCTGTTTCAGTTTCACAGAATCCCTTTCCGCTTCTACAGCATAACGTTCTCTTTCACTGGAATGTTCACCGATTTTTTCTAATTGTGTATAGGTGTATTCCGAGGCTCCCGAATTATACCTTTTCAAGAGCCTGTGAACAACAACATCGGGATAACGGCGAATTGGGCTTGTAAAGTGTGCGTAGTGTGAAAAACCCAGGCCAAAATGACCGATATTTTTCGGCCCATACTCAGCTTTGGCCATGGCTCTGAGCATCAGGCCATTAATGATATTTTCTATGGAGGTGTTTTCGGTCTGCTTTAACAGCTCATTGATTTTTTTGGATGTAATATGGCCATCTATATTAAAATCTATCCCCAGTGGCTTGGCAGTTTCTTTAATGTTGTGCAATTTTTCGAGATCCGGTTTGCCATGAACCCGATAGAAAAATGGGTGGTCATTTTTAGAACTCTTACCTCCTTTCTTGCGAAGTGAATCGACATGCAAGGCAACGGTTTTATTTGCCATCAGCATACACTCTTCGATAAGTCTGTGAGCAAACAGCCGCTCTTTAATGATTACATCGATCGGTTTGCCGTTATCATCCAGGACAAATTTTGGCTCAGGTGTCTCAAAATTGATAGAACCTTGCTTGAAGCGTCTTTCAAGCAGTATTTTTGCCAGTGTTTCAAGGGTTTTTAATTCGGAAATGTATTTATGCTCCGCTTTTCCGTCCAGGATATCCTGTACCTCGTCATAGACGAAGCGCTGTTTTGAATGTATGACTGTCTCTTCGATGGAGTAATCCTGCAAACTTCCATCATGTGAAATATCCATAAAACAGCTATATGCAAGCTTATCTTCATGAGGCCTTAAACTGCATACACCGTTGCTCAGATGTTCTGGCAGCATAGGGATCACACGATCCACAAGATAGACACTCGTTCCCCTCTGGTAGGCTTCCTGGTCCAGCGCTGATTCTCGGGGCATATAGTGTGTAACATCTGCAATATGAACTCCCAGATAGTAGTTTCCATTATCCAGCACTTTGATACTCAAACCATCATCAAAATCTTTAGCATCGGCAGGGTCAATGGTCATAACTACTTCATTTCTCATATCCCTTCGCCGGGCAAATTCCTGTTCAGGTATATCGTAGGGAATATTTTCAGCAAACTTCTCAACCTGCGGCGGGAAAGAACTCTGAAACTGCTTTTCAGCCAGGATGGAAAGGATATTGGCTTCATTGGTGCCGGCATCTCCAAGCACATCCACAATTTTTGCCTGTGGATAGCCCCTTACGTCATCCCATTGTACAAGTTTGAATGTAACTTTTTCTCCTTTTTTGGCACCATTCAGATCTTTAGGGTCAACAAAAAAGTCGATTCGTGATGATTGGACATCGGCTTGAATGAGATAGGTATTTTTGGCTTCTTCATTTAATGTCCCCACAAAAAGCGTCGTTGCCCGCTCAATGACATCTTCAATTTTTCCAAGCGGTTTTTTGCTCTTCTTATGGTATCCCATCAGTTTAACTCTTACCGTATCACCATTTAGTGCGGTTCCCATATATCGTCGGGAAATTTTTATATCCTGATCACGACCTTCAACGATAACATATCCGTCGCCATGGCTGGTTACATCCAGCTTTCCTGCCATCAGCTTATCATCGCTGACCACTGTTTCATTGAGCCTGACCAGGTTGCCTTTGGATATTATTATGTGGCCTAACTGGCTGAGCCGGTTGATGCACTTCTTGATTTTTTGATGGCCCTTTTTGGATCCAAGCCCCAACGCGTCCGCAAGGAGTGGGGTGGGTATGGATGCATCCGGATAATTTTTTAGCAGTTCAATGATGCTCTTTTCAAGTGAGCTTAAGTTGTTTTTATGACTCATTTAGTCTCTTTTTTTAAAATTTAATATCTGTTATTCAAAGGCTCCGATCAATTCCGATTCGTTTGTTACCGGTTCATCCTCTTTGATCCCAAAAAGGGATCGGAATGCGTTAGACAGGCGTGCACGCAGACTTTGCCACGTATTGAACTGGATTTGGGCTTCCAGGCCAATTCCGTTCATCTCCTGTGTTTGTCTTGTATCAATCCCGCTTGTGTACGCTAATGTGGGATCCTGACGGTGAAATGCGGTGACCGAAAGTGCACGATTGATTCTGTATGTGGCACCAAGATCTCCGATATCGCTCTGTTCACCGGTTATCTGTCCTTCTCTTCTTAGTACAATTCTGTCATCAAAAAGCCTTAGCGCGACTCCCAGGTCAACCTCATTTGTGGTTGTCAGATTCAGGTCAATATCAAAAGTGATGTCGCTCCTTAGAAGCGAGTTGATCTGATTGGATAGCAGCGGATTTATCACCTGGCTGGTAATCAGTGGGTTTACCACCGCGGTACCTGTCAGATTTTCTGCAATCCCCAATCCCTGAGCCTGCTCCATAGGTAAAAAGTTTCCGCTTAAAAGGATACTCGTTGCCTGGATCAATTTTTGATCCTCATTTTGGTTCAGGTTACTGATTTGTGATGCAATTGTAGGATCTGCAGAGCTCTCTATACCGGAGGGGACACGGAAGAAAAATTCATTTTCCACAGCTGAAATAGAACCACCGATCTGCAGAACAAGCTCTATTGGAATACGCAAGTTCGGATCAATAAAAGCCGATGAACCGGTTCCCGAGAGTAAAGTTGAAATATTGGGCCTGGCACGGTAAACAGCTGTTACATTCAGAGCTGCATCTACCAGGTCTCCAGACCAGCTGATGGTTCCGCCATCCTGAATGGTGAATCTCCTTGTGAAGATATCACCACTGACAAACTGATAGTCTCCTTCTGTGATGTTAAAACGTCCAAACATACTTACGTCCTGATCTTCCAGAAGAATTCGAACCTGACCCGTTCCGGATGCATTCAGGATATCATTGGTGACCCTGTCAAATATCAGGCGAATGTTGGTCGGATCGTTGGCCTGAAATTGCAGATCCATTGTAAATAGCTGAAGAAATGTAAGCTCTTCAGGGTCTCCGTTTCCATTCTCACTTCGTCGCAATGCAGTCAATTGAGAGTCCCAGAACGAAATATCAAATGATTCGACAAACTCAATAAACCGCCTGTCTTGCTCAAATTCGGTTACCGGTTCAAGCGGAATGGATATTTCAGAATCAGGTGAAATTATTAGCGGGCGTGTTGTTCTTAAAATGGGTTGATTGTTGTTGCCTGATATCTGAGCCTGGCCTGTTCCATAGATTGCGCCATAAAAGGGGACATCCGGATCAAATGAGTTATTCATGAAATGGAGGTTGTTCAGGTCCAGAGTCAGGTTCAGAATTGTCAGAGGTGAGAACCTGTCCAGGTCCACCTGTCCTGATAAAACACCGGTTCCGCCTCGATGGTCGGTTAGTTGAATATCTCTGAATAGAAGACCATCATCCATGGTAAAATCAAGTTCACCACTCAAGTTGTAAGGAACATTGGTGAAAAGTGGTACACCGTGAACATTTTCAATTTTAAAATTGGATGCAAAGTCGATTCCATTTTGATTCAACCTGATAAAACCCGTCCCTGAAGAGCGCCCCTCCATATCTGTGACAATGTTAGGAATGATAAAGGTGACGATCCACATGTCAATTTCACGAAGGTCAACGTCAAAATAGAAGAGATCTTCATCCGGGCCTGTTTCATCATCGGGCAGCCTGAAAAAGCCGGATAAGTAGATATCCTGTCCGATTTCATCATTACGGTTATAGTATCTTGAATACTTTTCCGGGTCAGTAAAAACGTGAATTTCGGTATCAAAAAGATTGGTTTCACTGTTGAAGCTGCTATTGAGTGTCACATCACCGATTACACGATCCATGATACGCCCCTGATCAACAAAAATATTACCCTGAATAACCGGAATTTCGGTTAGTGTGCGGGTCATGAAATTTCCGTTCATATTACCGGAAAATCTGATTCTGCCGTCAATGATATTTGACAGCCGGCTCAGTTCAAAGTTTTCGATCTGATATTCGACGAACTTATCAGGGTCGCTGCTGTACGTTCCATTAATCTCCAGATATTCATTCCCGCTTGTAATAATTAAATTATCAACCAGTAATTCCCTCTCTCTGTTGTATCTCAGAAGGGGCCGACCTTGTGATGACCACTGATATTCGGGATCACCCAGAGTGAATTTATCCAATAAAAGTTCCAGCTCCCCATCTCTCAGATAACCGGTCAATGTTGATTCAAGCCTCAGTTCATCATCAAGTCGTTCTACTGCGGTTTGTATACGTACTGAATCGTCTCTGACAGAGAGGTTGAAATGACTCTCTTTAAATTGATGTTTTCCAAATAGCGAACCGGTACTGTTCAGCTGCAGGTCAAGAGTGCTCGACTCCCTGAATTTTCGGTCACTGCGAAAACTTGCTGTAAAGACGGAATTGAGATTTTCAATCTCTTTATTGTCAAATTTGAAGAACTCTTCAAAAAAGGAGCCTGTAATTAATAATCTCTCTGGAGTAGAGTTGATGGATGAGTTCAGCCGAACGTTACTTTCGATATCAGGAAGATCGGGAAAGTATCTTCTGAGCAGTGAAATATCCTTAACTGTAAGCTGTACATTGAGATCAGCATGCAATAGATCAGATTGTGAAGAAAATCTCTGATCTGACTCTTCACTTACCTGATCTGTAAAGAGAATTTCACTGCCAACTCTGTCATCGAAGTAATCGTGCCAGTAATCGAATGAAGACCTCAATCGGGAGGGAAATATAGAACCCCTCAATTCTCCGTCAAAAAATGAGCTGGTAAATCTTAAAGTTCTTGTATCGTTTCCTGTGTCATTCAAGTCTGCATAAAACTGATGAGGCCTCAGCTCTTCTCCGGCAATAGATGATTCTGATATCTCAAGGCTAACCCTGCCAGAGAGATCATCGATAGTAGACCATTGCAAATTTCCGGAGAAGGTTGAATTCAGGCTTGTTTCGCCTGCACTGTAGTCGGGAATAAATTTTAGCAGATTCAGGTTCCTTACAACACCATCCGATGATAAGCTTGTCATGCCGTTCTCTGTGCCATATGAACCATTCGCTTCAACAAAAAACTGATCATCATCCCTGCTCTGAATATTAAAGTTCCAGAAATTCTTATTGTAATCAATATTTGCAATGAACTCATTCAAATCATGACCGATCAGAATACTTTGGCTCAGATAGATTGTACTTTGAAAAATTGCGGATTCACCGGTACCGGAACCGGCCAATGTTAATCGGCCCTGAATGATACTTGAATTTAAAGTGTCAGCAAGAAAAGGAGTTACATCAAGTGTATCGACGTTAAAAATCAGATCGTATATGAGCTGGTCATCAAATAACAGATTCCCTTCCAGCGCCAATGCCCCTGCTTCGGTTTCAACTCGAATGTTACTATTTAACTGATTTTGATCCCCGTTGAGTGAACCTCTAACGGTGCTTAGTTGATATCTCTCCAAATTGACATCAGCTTCCAGATATGTGTTTGAGATCCATTCCATGGTACTTGGATGGATTACCATATTGTCCAGATTTGCATCGTACTCCAACGGTCCTTCCAAAAGCTGTTTCAGTTCACCTGAAAAAAGGATAGACGATTCACCAACATTTGCCTGCAATTTATCGATAAAGAAATTCTCAAAAGTACCTTCTGAGTCCAATTCCAGTTCAAGGCGCTCGTTAAAATCGGGATATGCAGAAGTGAACTGCCGGATCAGGCCGGAGGTAAATGAGCTTTCAGTAATATGAAGCTGAAATGCGGCATTTTTAAATTGATCTTTAAATAGAGGCTTAAATAAGCTTACAGGAGTTGCCTCGAAACTAAAGTCAGCGTTGCCGATCGCAGTTCCAACTCTGAATCTGTTGAGTTCAAAATATTCATCATCATTATAGAACTGGCCACTAAAGCGGATCTGCTCAAATGGTGTACCCGGCAGGTCAGCTGTCAAATGACTCAGGTCAAAAAAGACCAAAGACTCTGATAGTTCCAAAAAAATTGAGAGATCTAAATTTTGAATGGTGTAGGGAGTTTGAATATCAAGTTGTTCAGGGAGAATAACTGACTCATCGAGTTCTGCCTGTCCGCCGTTGATTATTATGGATGGTGCATAAAACCTCATCTGCTTAAGCAGGCCGGGTTCAATTGAGACGTTAAGAGGGTCAGATTCCTCACCGGAGCGGTTTCGAAATGCAGTAGCAAGAACCAGCTCGTCATCTTTGTAATCCAATCGGATCAGTGGCTCGTCAATACTGAAAGAACTGATCGTGAGATCCCTCTGTATCAGATCCCACCAATTCACATGAATGGTGGTTTTATCAAAAAGAAGCCGGGCATTTACCGAGTCGGAAGGTGCGTAGACTTCACCGGAATGGAGAGTCATTTGAAACGGCAGGAACCCACTAATTCTTTCAATCTTAAGTTCTCCCTCAAATTGTGAATTGAACAACTCCTGGAACTCATTACTGATGTAAATCTTGCTTTGCGGAAGTTGTAACAGGCCAACCAATATCGTGAGAATCAGCAAGAGTAATCCCGCAAGCGTAAAGAATATGCGCCAGAAGTACGTCCAAATCTTATATATGATGCGAAGGATCAAATCTATCCTATCATGATTTATGGTGTTCTTGATGATTCAGTTCCAGTTCCCTAAAAACTGCATTCAGGGATTCAATTACATGTTCCGTTTGTTTAACGGATAAAATGTGCGGGTCTTGCCAGTTTTTTAATAATACGAATCGCAAATTCGTGCCGGTTCGTTTTTTGTCTGAGTACATATAGTTTAAAAGTTTATCAGCCGACAGATCATTTTTTGAGATTCTGTAATGATAAAGTCTTCTGAATGGCGCGAGGCAGTCAATTTCTAATGTATAGCCTGATAACTCAGAAAGTTTCAATGCGGCATGCATTCCCAGATAGACGGCCTCTCCATGACTCATTTTGTGATAATCACATGCTTTTTCAAGTGCATGGGCAAATGTGTGCCCAAAATTCAGATAAGCTCTGATTCCTGACT
>SKZL01000289.1 GCA_007127395.1 Balneolaceae bacterium | reverse complement strand
TTCTATAGCCAGATCTATCAAGGAGGTTACACTGAATAACGGTGTAAAAATGCCAATTCTCGGATTTGGGACCTTATACCTGACAGGATCTGTTGGAGAAAAATGTGTATCAGATGCAATCAAGCATGGTTATCGTTTAATTGATACTGCTACTATTTATAACAATGAAGATGCTGTAGGAGCCGGGATCAAGCTTAGCGGAATAGATAGAAAAGAGCTTTTCGTAACTTCAAAAGTATGGGTTGATGATTCCGGATATGAAAAGACAAAGATTGCTTTTGAAACGTCTCTGGAGAAACTGGGCCTGGATTATTTAGATCTATATCTGATACACAGACCTCGCGGTGACGTAAAAGGCTCCTGGAAAGCAATGGAAGAGCTATATGAGCAGAAGAAGATCAGGGCAATCGGGGTAAGTAACTTTGAACCGAATCATATCAATGAAATTATCTCAGAGGGTCGAGTAAGGCCAACGGTGAATCAAATTGAAGCTCATGCATATTTCCAGCAACCCGGAAATCTTGAATACTTAAAACAAAATCACATTCAAATGGAGGCCTGGTCACCATTTGCTCAGGGCAGAAATGATCATTTTACGGATGAGACGCTGGCTGAAATTGGTGATAAATACAATAAGACCAATGCGCAAGTGAGTTTAAGGTGGCACTATCAAAGAGGCATTGTTACAATTCCAAGAACATCACAAGAAGCACACATGATCGAAAACCTGAATATTTTTGATTTTGAGCTTGATGAGTCCGAAATGAGCACCATCTCCGGCCTGGATTTAAACACCACGCAGTTTCCTGAATGGGAATAGGGATGGGTGAATTAATGAGCTGCTACAATTAGGTTATTGCTCTTTGAATCACTTATTCTGGTTGAATTGTGTGATCTTGGGTTTTAGTATCGAATGCTACTTTGCAGGAGATCAGAAAACCTTTCAAATATTAGTAATTATTATTTAGGTGGCCCGGGCTTATTCCGGGCCACCTATTTGAAAATAATTTGTAACAGATTATTGGTTAATTCCAATAACCGTTCTGATCAAATTAGAATCTAACGGATATATCTGTTGATGAGATTTTCCAGTAACTCCTGTTTTCCGCTTCTGACGGCAGGCTCACCATTCTTATCTGCCAGGTCTCGAAGGTCCTCAAGCTTCAGTTCAGATTTGCTGAATCGCAAACCATCACCC
This sequence comes from Balneolaceae bacterium, assembly GCA_007127395.1. Classification (GTDB taxonomy): domain Bacteria; phylum Bacteroidota; class Rhodothermia; order Balneolales; family Balneolaceae; genus Rhodohalobacter. Next base: position 6,430 of record SKZL01000289.1, on the reverse strand, counting down.
GAATCAAAGGATTTGTAACGTCCTTCTCTGAGAGTTCTGAAATCAGATTTGGTCAGAATCTCGTTAGCGATCAACAATCCCCGTGCAAATGTATCCATCCCACCGATATGGGCATAGAAGAGATCTTCCAAATCAGTTGAATTTCTACGGATTTTGGCATCGAAATTGAAACCGCCCGGTGATATTCCTCCGTGATCAAGAAGGATCATCATGATCTCCACAGCATCATATAGGTTGGTTGGAAAATAATCTGTATCCCATCCATTCTGATGGTCACCCCGATTCGCATCGATACTGCCTAAAAGGCCGGATTCAGCTGCAACCATTATATCGTGAGCAAACGTGTGACTTGCAAGTGTGGCGTGGTTCGCTTCGATATTGAGTTTAAAATCATCCAGCAGTTCCTGTTCATGAAGAAAACCGATCACAGTAGCTGCATCAAAATCATACTGATGTTTGGTTGGTTCCATCGGTTTTGGCTCGATCAAATAGACCCCTTTAAAACCGATTTTTCTTCCATAATCTCTGGCTGCTCTAAGAAAGATACCGAGATGATCCAGCTCCTTTTTCATCATCGTGTTAAACAAGTGCATATAGCCTTCACGTCCGCCCCAGAATACATAATTCTCACCACCCAGCTCTACCGTGGCCTCCAAAGCAGCCTTCACTTGTGCGCCTGCATGACAAACAACGTCAAAATCGGGATTTGTTGCAGCCCCGTTCATATATCTGGGGTTCGAAAAGAGGTTTGCTGTACCCCAAAGCAGTTTAACCCCGCTCTCTTTCTGATACTGTTTTGCCAACTGAACCAGTTCGCTCAGGTTTTTTTCAGAATCAGTTACACTGTTCCCTTCAGGAGCCAGGTCTCTGTCGTGAAAACAGTAATAAGGGGTGCCTAATTTGCCAAAAAATTCAAATGCAGCCTCCAATCTGTATTTCGCATTATCCATCGGGTCTGATGATTTAGACCATGGAAACTCTCTGGTTCCCACACCGAATGGATCACTGTTCTCATTACAGAAAGAGTGCCAGTATGCGATGGCAAAACGGAAATGATCTTTCATCGTTTTACCAGCCACCATTTGATTTTCATCGTAATAGTTAAAAGCCAGCGGATTATCAGATTCTGGTCCTTCAAATTTGATTTTGTCGATTCCCGGAAAATATTCTGTTCGGTTCATACTCATTCTTGTAATATGTTATGGTTTAATTTATCCAGCCACTTTTGGTAGGATTCTTGATAAAGTTCAGTTTTTACTTTTTCAGGTGACAGCTTCTCCAATTTTTTTAATCCGGAGAATGCCTCTTTTTCCTCCTTGAAGACTCCGGCACCTAAACCGGCACCTCTGGCAGCGCCTTCAGCACCATCTGTTTGATAAAGTTCCAGCTCTGTTTCGGTGGTATTGACAAATGCCTCCCTGAAAACCGGACTGAGAAACATGTTGGACAATCCGGCCTTTACGGTATTAGCTTTAACACCCATCTCTTTCATGATATCAAAACCATAGTTCATGGAGAATACGATACCCTCCTGAGATGCGCGTAGCAGATGAGACAATTGATGCCTGTTAAAATTGAGGCCTGTAAACCATGATCCCGGATTTTTATTTTTCAGGATTCTCTCTGAACCGTTACCAAAAGGATAGAGTAGTAAACCATCAGAACCTATCGGGACTGTTGCCGCAAGGTCGTTCATCTGGCTGTAATTGACCCCGTTTTGGGTGAGCTGATTTTTGACCCAGCTGTTCAATATTCCAGTGCCGTTAATGCACAAAAGAACACCATACGACGGCCTATCGGTTTGATGATTTACATGTACAAAACTGTTTACTCTTGAATGTGGATCAAAAAGAGGTTTATCTGTGACGGCATAAATGACCCCTGATGTTCCGGCTGTCGTTGCCAGTTCACCCGATTTCAGAACATTCAAAGAGAGGGCGTTGTTAGGTTGATCTCCCGCTCTGTATGTCACCGGTATCCCTTTTTTCAATCCAAGTTCTTTAGCTGCAGTATCCGACAAATCACCGGAGTGTTGAAAAGAGGGGTGAATCTCAGGAATCAAAGAAGGTGAAAATTCGTAGTAGTTGATCAGCTCAGTTGCAATTTGATCATTTTGAAAGTTCCATAATATCCCTTCAGACAGACCGCTCATCGTTGTGGAGATGTTACCGGTCATCCTGAATGCAGCATAGTCACCCGGAAGCATAATTTTATCAATCTTCTGGTACGTTTCCGGTTCATTCTCTTTGATCCATTTCAATTTGGATGCCGTAAAATTACCCGGTGAATTAAGAAAATTACTCAGGCAAAACTTGGTTCCAAGTTCCTCGAAAGCTTTTTGTCCTATCTCTGCAGCCCTGCTGTCGCACCAAATAATAGATGGCCTTAAAAGATTTCGATTTTTATCCAAAACTACCAGCCCGTGCATTTGATAAGAGATGCCAATGGCATGGATCTCATTCGGATCCGTTTCAGTTGATTTAATCAGTTCGTTGGAGGATTTACAAATGTGTTCCCACCAAAGCTCCGGATTTTGTTCTGCCCAGCCGGGCTGTTCAGATTGTATGGCCATCTCGCTACTGGGTGACTGGGCTGAACCGGCTGAAGTCCCGGTTTCGATATTCAGCAGCGACGCTTTAACGGAAGAGCTTCCCAGATCAAATCCCAGAAGATATCTCTTGATTCCTGATTTCGACATTGAGCAATTGATTGTTAGATTGATGATAATCGTAATAACAGGTAAGATTTAAAAAAGAAAGCTATTCAACAAGAATTAATTACCCGGTTCAGTAGAAAAAATAAAATCGTTTTACCAACTGCATATAAGTTGTTTAAAGGAATGATCCATTTATTTGTACCGGTATATGTTACTCACTTGATGGTAAAATTTACTTTTTTTGGATCTGGAAGGAGTAATAATTATCTCTATTATTTGTTATCATATCTGATGAAAATTTCAAAATATTAAAACAATAAGGTTGAATAGATATGCCTAAAGTGATCCAAAAACTCAATGATTTTGTAAATCTGATCGATCCGGATCAGAATCAAATATTGAATATGACTTATCAGGAAGCGGAAAAAATTGTAGCAACCGGTGATCCGGATCAAGTTCGAAAAATTGATGGGAATTTTGCCATTGTCACAAAAATAGGGCAACAGGTCTTAATGGCCAGATCAATCGGAAGGCCAATGCGATATTTTATGGCTAAGCAAGTTGCCGGGCCGCTGCTTATTGTTGCCGACAGGATTCATGATATTTATGAATATCTCAAGTCGATTGATCTTCATGACCAGTTCAGGCCGGATTATACACGCATGGTGCCGGCTCATTACATTACGAAATTAGATGTGGTTGGATGTCCGGATCCCAATCCTGATTATAAGCGATTTTTTACACCTGTTCGTAACAGCCTGAATTCTGACCTGGATCAAATTGGGAAAGCTTATGTGGGTGCAATGGCATCTGAATGCGAAAAATGGCTTGATTCAATACCTAATGATGCTCCAATCGGAGTCCTTTTTTCAGGAGGAATTGACAGTGGATCTGTATTCCTGACACTTTATGACTTGTTATTGAAGAGGGGAGAATCACCCTCCCGCTTAAAAGCATTTACGCTCTCTGTTAATGGAGGGCCTGACGGAGATCAGGCATTTCAATTCTTAGATCGACTGGGGCTCAGTATGTTTCTTGAGATTTTTGAGGGAGAGCTGGCAGATCTCGACTATAAGGAGACGATTCGCATTATTGAAGATTATAAACAGCGAGATGTGGAAGCTGCTACGATGGCACTCGCTCTATGTAAAAAAATAAGGGAAAGATATCCGGATTGGACCTATTTGATAGACGGTGATGGAGGAGATGAAAACCTGAAATCATATCCAATTGAAGATAACCCGGAATTGACAATCAGAAGTGTGTTGGGCAATCCACTATTATATCACGAAGGTTGGGGAGTCGATAAGATCAAACATTCACTCACGTACAGTGGTGGACAAAGCCGTGGTCATGTGCGGGTTTATGCGACTTCAAGTCAGTTTGGATTTAAAGGTTTCAGTCCATACACATTGCCAAATGTGATTGAAGTATCAGAAGGGATTCCATTTATTCAACTTACAGATTGGAAACATGAAGAGCTTTACGCGTTGAAGGGTGAAGTTGTGAGACGAGGTGTTAAAGCGATCACCGGACAGGATATGCCTGTCTTTCCAAAAAGAAGAATGCAACATGGAACCGTTGTAATGGATGATTTTAAAAAGATCTTTCCGAAGAGTGAGATGGTCTACAGAAAATATTACAGTTCACTCTATTCCTGAATTATTATAGAGTGATCAGTTAACAGAGAAGTAAACGGTATAAACCCATCGTCTTGAAGTTGGAGATCAGTAATCAGAATATCATCAAAAAGAGGCCATCCAAACGCTCAGTGGATCCCTATATCCCGAACAATTTTCTTCATGAGAGAGAGGTTCAGTCAGACGGTGTTGTAAAAAGAGTAAACACAATATTCCTGACGAATAGGGAGTGCCCTTTCAAATGCACAATGTGTGATTTGTGGCGTCATACTCTGGATGAGACCACTCCGGAGGGGGCCATACCGCAGCAGATTCGCTATGCACTCAGCAGGCTTCCGGAAGCTGAAGTCATTAAACTCTACAATAGCGGGAATTTTTTTGATGGTAAGGCAATACCGAAAAGTGATTATAAAGAGATTGCTGACCTGATCTCAGATGCAGAACATGTAGTTGTTGAGAATCACCCTGCATTAACCGGTGACTCAATCTTGGAGTTTAAAGAAATGCTCCATGGTACTTTTGAAATAGCAATGGGTCTCGAAACTGTTCATCCGGTGGCAATGCCCAAACTCAATAAGCAGATCACAAAAGAGCTATTTGCTGAATCTGTTGATATTTTGCGAAAATGGAACATTTCAAGCAGGGCATTTATACTGTTGAACCCACCCTATATCACTGAGATCAGTGAAAATAGAAAATGGAGCCTGGAATCGGTTAAATTTGCTTTTGATGCCGGTGTATCTGCCTGCACAATAATCCCAACCCGGCCGGGAAATGGAATAATGGATGATTTGCTAATGTCAGGGGAGTATGTGTTGCCAAAACTGCATGAACTTGAGACTGTATTTGACTCTGCACTCAATTTAAAAATTGGCAGAGTCTTTTGTGATACATGGGATCTTCAGATCTTTTCAGAATGCGAAAAGTGTTTTGTTTATAGAGAAGAGAGACTTACAGAGATGAATTTAACACAAAAATTTGCACCTCCGATACGGTGCAGTTGTATGATGGATCAATAGATGGAAAAAAATAACAGGGAAAAATACGATATAATCATTGCCGGTTCAGGATTTGCAGGATCGATACTGGCCACCTGTCTTGTGAAAAACGGTTATAAAGTATGCATGGTTGAAAAAGAATCTCATCCACGATTTGCAATAGGAGAGTCTTCCACTCCAATTGCAGATATGATTCTGAGAGACCTGGCGGGGAAGTATGAATTAAACTTTCTGAATGAAATATCGAGATATGGCGATTGGCAACGGAACCACCCGGATGTAATTTGTGGCCTCAAACGCGGGTTCAGTTACTATCAACATAGCAAGGGAGAACCATTCAGAGGGGATCAGGACCACAAAAGAGATCTTTTGGTTGCAGCAAGCAGAGATGATGAAAATTCAGATACAAACTGGCTCAGAAGTGATGTAGATCATTTCCTGGTTAAAAAAGCTGTTGAAAATGGCGTTAGCTATTTTGATCGATCTGAAATCGTGCGTTTGTTTCGAATGCGCGAACAAAAGAGCTGGCAAATAGATCTGATAAGAGATGGCCGTGAAAAAGTAATTGAGGCAGATTGGATTTTTGATGCGACAGGATCACCCGCATTTTCAATGAAATTTTTTGGTACTTCTGTTACTGCTGATCCTTTCTACACTGAGTCAGAAGCGATATTTACCCATATGAATGGTGTGTTACATTGGAGTGATCACCTTGATGAAATGGATCATTTTACAGACGATTACCCATATAACCCTGACCATTCAGCACTGCACCATCTCATTGATGAGGGCTGGATCTGGATGCTCCGGTTCAATAATGACCTTCTCAGCTGCGGACTTTTGCTGGAAGGTGACATTAGAAAACAATTCAGCGGCAGTAGACCTGAGGTGAGTTGGAATAAGATTATTCAATCATATCCATCCATCCGTCAGCTTTTTTTGAAAGGGAATCTTTGCAATGAACCCGGAATATTCTTGCGAACAGAAAGACTTCAGAGATTACTGTCTGCGAATTATGGTGATGGATGGATCGCGCTTAATCATACCGTCGGTTTTGTTGACCCGATGCATAGTACCGGTATTGCCCACTCCTTAAAGGGAATAGAAGATCTTTTGGCAATATTTGATGGGGCGCA
>SKZL01000387.1 GCA_007127395.1 Balneolaceae bacterium | reverse complement strand
TCAACACCGTAAAAAACCCGGTATAGTTCTCTGCGCAGGTCTTCAATGGAATCTTCCAGAAACAAATTATACTGATCCCAGGTTATCTCATATCTGCTGATCCAGAAGGGATCAAGTTCCACCTCGGATTGACCATTTTCCGTACTTCCCATCAGAAAAGAACCTCCGGGAATGGCTACCAGATCTACTAGTTGCCTCGAATTTGGGATTTCTCGTGTGTGGTCATCAAAAACTCCGGGCTCCAGCCCTGTTCTGGTATCCTCTGTTACAGGGCTTTCAACGGTTGATGTCAAGTCTTGCTCAACTTCCTGAGCACTGTCTGATGTTGCACAACCAATTATGCCAATCAGGATTAGGGTGGAGATTGCGAGAGGTAAAATGGACCTGTAAATAGTGTTTGGCATGTGAAGTAATTCTGTAGGTTTCATATTCTTTAAAACAATTTTCAAAATCTTAATTCACGACTAATTTCGGCTATACGCTCATTTTGAAACAACAGCAAAAATCAGGGTATCGAAAAATCAAGCAAAATGGGTTATTTAGCTTGTAACGATTCACTTAAAATAGTATTTCAATTAATTATATCCTTAAGGATTTCCCTGAAATACGTTAAAAATTAAAAAAATTGTGTTTCATGCTCTTTGTTCAGTGATTTTTTCTAAAATCAAATAGCTTTCAGGGCCATATTGAAAGAGCAGGTCGAGCAGACAGCATCCGGGTTCAAAATCTTCGAAATGTTGCCGGTATACCGGATGTTTAAATTGAAGCTCGACTCTTCTTTTTCCGGTTCCCTGTCTCTGATAGTGCCTGGATTCAGGTTCCTGAAAGTACTGTTTTACATTCAGATTTAAACTTAGCTGATCCGGATCCGGGTCGAAATTGGCAATATCTGATGCAAAGACAAATTCTGCATTAAACTCTAAGTTCAAAAATTGAAATAATCTTTTCCTCAAAAAAAGTACAAAAGGGAGAAGATATTCATATCCGGAGCCTGACTTGAAGTCTGCAATGATTTCCGGTTCATAAAAATCATAGTAGATACTGTTGCGATAGTTATACTCCAAAGAGCGCAGAATCTGATGAATCCAGTTCTCAGAATGATCAATCCTGACCTGATGAAGTGGTTTTTTACGGTCATCGCTGTGGATAGGGATGTGGATGTATTGGATTCCGTCAGGTGTTCTGATTTTGGCTCTGTGAACCCGCCCCTTTCTGGACCATATTGCATTGTCATCGAGTATAATCAGATCAACATACTTCATCACGGCCAAATCGTGAAGTTCAGGTATCATGACGGGTTGCAATATGGCTAACCTTTCGGAACTCACGGTTGAATGATTCAGATCAAAGCATACCCGTTTATTATTCAAATTCGAACGGATCAGCTTTTTTAGTGTGATTTTTTAAGTTTGAACCTTGGCTTCAGTATGATTTTCAACAGCTTCAGGATCTTTTCCATAAAACCTTAAAATCAGATAGAGGATGATAAATCCTGTAATTAGGCCCCAGACAGGATGAATCCATTCAAAAGCGGCAGGCATTTCACCCACAATTAAAGCAACAACAGCCACAACCAATGCATATGGGAGCTGAGTGCGTACGTGGTCCACAAGATCGCAAGCAGATGACATAGAACTCAGTACAGTTGTATCAGATATCGGTGAACAGTGATCTCCAAATACTGCGCCAGCCATCACGGAACTGATTGCTCCCAGCAGGATCGTATAGTGTTCTCCACCTGCAAAGCCAACTCCTGCGCCCATGGCCACAGCCAGTGGGATTACCACAGGGAATAGAATGGCCATTGTACCCCAGGACGTGCCGGTTGAAAATGCAGTGACAGCAGCAATGAAAAAGACGAGTCCGGGCAGCAGTGCCAGGGGCAGGCTGTCTTCAAGAAGTGAAGCCAGATAAGTTCCGGTTCCGATCTCTCCTGTAATACCACCAAGGCCCCAAGCCAATATGAGGATAATGATTGCAATCAGCATCGATTGCATACCGCCGACCCATGATTCCAGCGCCTGGCTCACAGTCAATATTCTCTGAAATACAACTAGTGCTATGGCAACAAGTGAGCCGGCAAACGATGCCCATAACAGAGCTGCGAATGGATCTGCATCTCCGATAATATTGGTAATGGTTCTTTCACCTATCTCTAACCCCGAAACTCCTGTGGAATAGAGCCCCCAGAGAGCTACCAAAATTACAGATATTACAGGTAACGCAGAGTTGTACCATCTGCGTGGTTTGTCTTTGACAGGCTGCAATACCTCAAGGCTTGTATCTGCGGCAGGAGTTGAACCGGGTCTGACAACACCGCCTCCTGAGTAAGCACGCCTTTCCGCAGTAAGCATAGGGCCAAACTCTTTTTTCATAATGATCGTCATCAATACAAAAACCAAAGCCAGGATTGGATAAAAGAGATAGGGCAGTGAGTGCAGAAAAATAGTGAATGCATTATCAGCACCCGCTTGTAGTTGTGCTGCCAATGCAGGATCAGCTGTAGTGGCAGCTAATGCGCCCAGGGAATTCTGAATTTGTGTGATTTCAAAACCGATCCATGTGGTGATAACGGCACTGACTGCAAGAGGAGCAGCTGTGGAGTCGACAATATAAGCCAGTTTTTCTCTGGATATGTTGAGCCGGTCGGTCATCGGCCTTAAAGCATTCCCCCTGATCAGGGTATTTGCATAGTCATCGAAAAAGATAAAAAGTGCCGATAGCCATGAAAAAAGTTGCCCGCGCTGCCTGTTGGTTGCAAATCGGCTAAGAGCTTCGACTATGCCCTGATTACCACCGCCACGGGCCATCACACCTACCATTCCACCCAGCAAGAGACTGAATACAATAATAGCGACATGATCGCGATCAATAAGGGCATCAATCATAACATCAAGCGAGTGTGCCGTACCTGCAAAAGGATTAAAGCCGACCAAAAAGAGAGCTCCAACCCATATTCCGGCGAAGAGTGACAATACAACCTCTCGTGTAATCAGTGCCAGCCCAATCGCGACTACAGGGGGTATCAGGCTGATCCAGGTACCGTAAAATGAACCTGCAGTTGTATCAGAGTTGCTGAGAGCAAACAGATCCAGCCAACCTGCAATAAGGTAGATGAGGGTTAAAAATAGTGCTGTATATAGATATTTTTTCATCGTTTCATGTTCAAAAGAAGCGACTTCTTCTCTTTATTGAAATACTTATTTTTTCAATGGAGGAAAATACAAGCATTATGGTTAAATGCAATTCAAATTTCTATCAGTTGGCCGAAACCCTTATTTTGATCTGTGCAGGATAAACAATAATCAGAAAAAATAAGATTGGCGACAGACGACAGGGCTTTTCGAAAACATCTGAATCGCAGAAAAGAGTTGGTTGAAGGAATCCGGAATAAAGGGATTCGTGACAACCGGGTTTTGATGGCTATAGAGTCTATACCAAGACATCTGTTTGTGGATACGGCACTGGAGATGCGGGCCTATGAAGATACAGCGTTGCCAATCGGAAATGGCCAAACCATTTCACAACCCTATACTGTAGCTGCACAGACGGAACTTCTGCAAGTAAACAAGGGAGACAAAATTCTTGAAATTGGTACCGGTTCAGGATATCAGTCAGCAATTTTATGCCATATGGGAGCGGACGTTTATAGTGTGGAACGTCATGATAAACTCTATCAGAACGCGAAACAGATATTGAAGGATCTTGGATTCAGGGCAAATCTGAAATTGGGTGACGGTACCCTGGGTTGGAGTGCATATGCCCCTTATGACGGAATTGTTGTGACTGCAGGGGCACCGGTGGTGCCGGAAGATCTTGTTCATCAGTTAAATATCGGCGGACGCCTTGTGGTACCGGTCGGTAATCAAAAAAGCCAGACCATGATCCGGATTATCAGAGTTTCAGAGGATCAATATGAAGAGGAGCACCATCAGAATTTTAAGTTTGTTCCCCTTATTGGCGAGAAGGGTTGGGATTAAATTCAAAAATTGCACTGAAGATTCTCAAAATCAGAGAGTTTTCTTCAAACTAATTTATTTAATCAAATTTAAGCTGCATTCAGGAGATCTTTAATCGATTACATTGCAATTCCTTAAAAGAGCTCAGCTAATTTTTGAAAATCATTTGTGTCCGGAACAGAGATCTTTTCTCAAATGTTATCATCCTGTTCAAATTGAACAAAGAACCGGAAATCAGTTCTTAACACAAAAAACAAGATGATTAAAATGAACACATTTAAAACTCTAGCTTTTGCAGCAGTTGCAATCTCGCTTTTTGCTTTTGCACCCTTCACAACCGAAAACGACACAGATAAAAGTGCAGACACAGATATTGTCTCTTTAGCAGTTCAAACAGATATTCTTTCTACACTGGTAGCTGCAGTTCAGGCTGCAGATTTGGTAGAAGTACTACAATCAGAAGGTCCTTTTACAGTCTTTGCTCCAACAAATGAAGCATTTGCAGCACTGCCTGAAGGTACAGTAGAATCACTTCTGCTCGAAGAAAACAGAGATATGTTGATTGCTGTACTTACATATCACGTTGTACCCGGCAAAGTGATGTCAACAGATCTTAGTGACGGTATGTCTGCAGAGACCGTTCAAGGAGGCCAGGTAACCATCGGCGTAGGAGATGGTGTGACAGTTAACGGTGCCAATGTTGTACTGGCTGATGTTGAAGCATCAAACGGTGTTGTACATATAATCGATGCTGTGATACTTCCAGAGCCGGAAACAGAATCAGGTTACTGATTAAGCTTTAGCTATTAATAAAAAAAAGCTGCTTGATTGAATATCAAGCAGCTTTTTTTATTTCAACAATTCTAGGCACGAGCCTTTAGTTCGGATTTAGAATGTTTTCAATTCTTTGATCTAAATCTGCTAAATGAATACGTGTTGCACGATCTCTTGAATTACTTCTGCTAACCTCTGTTTGAAGCGTCTCAAGCTGCTCACGAACCATCGGGCGGATGTCTGATTGACTCACACTTATTTGAGTCATGCCCAAAAACCGTCTGAACTGTGCAGGCAGAGAGGGAAGTTCTTCTGTCATGAGATACTCCATTCTCTCCACATAGGCTCTTTGAAGATTCCTCTGATAGACAGATAATGAACTGTTACTGCCAAGGTTGCTGAAGATGGTTCCTCTCAGATCATCCAGAAACTCAAAGGGAGAGTAGGTATCTACTCCTCTGTATTGATACTCGATCAAACGTGCTAATCGGGATGGATCCAGAAGGCTGTTTAAGACAGAAACCTGGCGTTGTCTGTAACCATCAACAAATTCTGACTGGTTAATTCGACTTAGAATTTCACTATTTTTTGCCCAGGTTGGGTCACTGAATGCATATTCAGCAAGAAATTCCATCGCCTCTTTTTGGCGATATGCTTCTACAGGTTCGTAAACCGCTCCCTCCTGATCAAACGTTTTATCCGTTTCATATACACCGCCAACGTAAGGTGTTACATGTCCCATATAACGGCTCCATTGAACTAAAACCTGCTCATAAAGTTCAGATAGTTCTGTGAATTCCTCACCCTCTTTTCCGATCCAGTCGATCAGGTTATCGGTAATGACTTCCAGGTTTTTGATACCGTAATAGCTGGCCTTCATAGCATCATCGCCTAAATCCTCACGATTGGATCGTGGATCAATCGGGTTGGATGTCTGGCTGCCATAGAAATATCTGGGATCATCAGCCCGCTCTGTTGTCCAGCGGTGCAGAATTTCTTGTTGCTCTTCTATTGGCATATCACCGAACCAAGTATACCCCCATTTTGTCACCCACTTATCATACTCACCCACTCTGGGGAAAAAGTTGGTGACACCGTCGCCGGGTTGTGCAATGTAGTTGAATCTGGCATAATCCATGATGGATGGAGCTGTTCCGTGGTTAGCGGTATAGGTTGGGGATCGCAGCGAATCTACCGGTACTGCATAACTTGAACCGAAGTTGTGAGGGAAACCTAAAGTGTGACCCACTTCATGAGCGGATACAAATCGAATCAACTCACCCATCACGTCATCATCGAACTGAGTGGCTCGCGCTTCGGGGTTAGCCGCGGCAGTCTGAATGAAATACCAGTTTCGTAGCAATCTCATTACGTTATGATACCAACCAATCGCAGAGGTCATGATCTGTCCCGATCGGGGATCGTGTACATGCGGGCCAAAAGCATTCTGGATAGGTGAGGCAAAATACCGTATGCTCGGATAGCGAACATCTTCGAGGCTGAAATCGGGATCTTCCTCAGGTGTGGGTGCCATTTTCCCATAGATGGCGTTTTTAAAACCGGCTGCCTCAAAAGCTACCTGCCAATCATCTACACCTTTGATCAACCACTCTCTCCAAACTTCCGGTGTAGCCGGGTCGATATAAAAGATAATCGGTTTTTCGGGTTCAACCAGCTCACCACGTAAGTAGGCTTCAGGATCTTTGGGTACCAACTCCCAGCGCGTAACGTGTCGGACCGGTTTGGCTTGATGTTCGTCGGTTCCGTAATCAATCTGGTTGGCTGTGAAAAAACCAACCCGTGCATCCGGTTTCCGCGACTGCATCGGAGTTTTCGGCATTAAGATCATACTGTGATTCAGCTCCAGTGAGATCGTATTGGCATCTGAATTGGATGGAGGTGTTTGCGCTTCATAGGTAATCAAGTGACGCGCTTCAATATTCTCCGGGAAACTGCGAATGTGCTCGATAAAGGTTCTGGATCCATCAACCCGCCGAACCTGATACTGCGTTCGAAAACCCTGAGGAAGGCCCAGAGCGGGAACATCTGTCGTGAACAATGATGTTACGTCGATGACAGATCCTGAGGTGTCTTCACTGAAAGCGGCGATATCAAATGAAGCAAGAATCGGTTCAAAGTTAGAATTACGAACGGCTTCAAAAATGGGCAGAGTGTCGTTCGCCGTATTCGAAAAAGAGACTCTTCTCAGTAGAATTTTTTTATCCCTTTTCTCCCACCGGATAACCTGATTGTTGTGTCGCATTCCACCATAGAGCAGACCATCTGCAGTACGGGCAATACGCGAAACCATCAGCATCTCTCTGTCTAAGAGTGTGTCGGATATCTCGTAATAGAATGTTGAGCCGTCTTTATAGACATTAAACAGCCCTTCATCTTTATCAAAAGTGTCCTTGATAACATCTGAAAAGGCTTTGATTTCATTATTGTTTTGAGAACCGGGCCGCGGCCTCTCGGAGGCCGATGATTCTGAGCGCTCAGTTACGGTTTCACTGCTACCACAACCCATGAGCAGGGATAGGGAGAGCAACAAAATGGATAGATATTTTAACGAGTTTGTCATATTGTGATATTTAATTGAGTAAAAAAAATGATAGTATAGAGTTAGCTCTAAAGAAAAGCTTTTTAATTGTAAAAGTTAATTAAAATAGAGGAGCGAATCGCATTGATCAGTTATGAATGTAAAGATTGTAGTGCCTTCATGGCGTGAGCTCATTTTATTCAAGTATGTTTCTCTTTTCTTTTTTTATTACAATAATAGGGGTGTTTAAGTAGTCGAAGTAATTTTCTGTTTTTTAACACCTCTAGGTAACACAAAAATAACAATCAATTCACCTACACCATTTAATAAATGATCAGCCGTAGAAACTTTCTAAAAAAATCTCTCTTAAGTTCTGCAATTGTGGTTCCGGGAACTATGTTTCAATCAGTTTTGCCTGACATGAGAC
>SKZL01000181.1 GCA_007127395.1 Balneolaceae bacterium | reverse complement strand
TGATCGGGAAAAAATTCCCACCTGAACCATGCGCCCTGTACCTTGTACCTCGAAACTTATCGCTTGGAAAACTGGAATCTCTTCCGTGCTTTCGGCTGGCCATATTTTTTACGCTCAACCATACGATCGTCTCTGGTGAGAAGTCCGTTTTGTTTCAGGATATCATGCTTCCCTTCATTCATTGAATCGATCGCCCTGGCAAGTGCCAAAGAGACTGCTCCGGCCTGTCCGGTGACACCTCCACCGCGAACTGTTACCTTTACGTCGTATTTGCCATCCAGTTCTGTAACTGTAAGTGGCAGCTTGGCTATATTAAGCCTGGCTTTTGTATTAAAATACTCCTCAATCGGCTTGCCGTTTACGACAATATTACCTTTACCTTCACTGATGTAGATTCGGGCTGTTGAGGTTTTTCTTCGGCCAATAAAATTTTCTTGAGCCATGTCAGATTTTAAATCTCTTTAATTTCAGGTTGTTGTGCAATGTGCGGATGAACCGGCCCGGCATAAATACGCAGGTTTGTCAGAAGTTTTCTTCCAAGTTTGTTCTTCGGCAACATTCCCTTAATCGCTGCACGAACTAGCGAAGTAGGGTCTTTTTTCAGCATATCTTCTGCCGATGTAAATTTCTCTCCACCCGGATATCCGGTGTGACGGAAATAGAGCTTATCCGTCATTTTTTTACCTGTCAGGATTGCTTTTTCGGCATTGATAACAACAACGTTATCGCCGGTATCCATGTGCGGTGTAAATTCAGGTTTGTTCTTTCCTCTAAGGATAGACGCAACTCTGCTACTCAGCCTTCCCAACGTCTGATCTGCAGCATCAACCAATACCCACTTTTTTTCTATAGTGGACGGTGTTGCATTGTATGTTTTGTTACTGATCGTATTCACGGTTTTCTCTTTATATTGCAAAATTGATAAGTCGAAAAAAATAAGAGTAAATCTTGTCGATTGCAATATTTTTACTAAAGAAAGTTTCGTTTTCAGTAAAATAATCTGCTTTTTCACAAAAACTGACCGGATCCATCTAATAAACGTGAGTTCGGGATAAAAGAGGAGCGCGGGCAAAAAATGAGCGACTTCACCCAGAAACATTTCGGGATTGCGCTCAATATGACGTATTTAACCATTTATCATCATTCTTATCCCGAATTCACGTTAAAGAACCAGATAAAATATTCTGATGTTTAGTTTTCATGACCAGTTAAACTGAATGAACTATAGAGGTTTTTCTCTTTCAGGAGTGAGGGAGACCGGCAGGAGATATTCTGCGAAAATATTCTTATTTTCACAGGCTAAGTAAATGTAACACTGATAGACGAAATATATTGAGGAATTGAACTTTATGGAAACCAAAAACCCACTTGCCAAGACGAAAGTAGCTTTTAATACAGGAACAGGGGAGGCGCATCTTTATAGTTTGACGAAACTGGAGGAGATGGGTTATGGTAATATCAGCAAGTTGCCATTTTCAATAAAAATCTTGCTTGAGGCCGTACTGAGAGAGTGTGATGGTTACGCAATCACTGAAAAGGATATCAAAATATTATCGGAGTACAATGCAAAGAAACCTGCCGGTGAAATACCGTTCAAGCCATCGCGTGTGGTTCTGCAGGATTTTACAGGTGTGCCGGCTGTCGTTGACCTGGCTGCACTTCGTTCTGCAATGAAGAAGATGGGAGGCAATCCTCAGTCGATCAACCCGCAAGTTCCGGTGGATCTGGTGATCGATCACTCGGTACAGGTCGATATGTTTGGACAGGAGTACGCCTTTATGTTTAATGTGGAGCGCGAGATGGAGCGCAACAGAGAGCGTTATGAATTTTTGAAGTGGGGTAAGGAGGCATTTGATAATTTCCGCGTGGTGCCGCCCGGCCGCGGTATTGTTCACCAGGTGAACCTGGAGTACCTGGCAAAAGGGGTCTTTACACGCAAGGAGAAGGACGGTTCAACCGTAGCCTATCCGGATACACTTGTGGGTACCGATTCTCACACCACGATGATCAACGGCCTTGGAATTCTGGGCTGGGGCGTTGGCGGAATTGAAGCGGAAGCAGCCATGCTCGGTCAGCCGATCTATATGCTCGTTCCGGAAGTAGTCGGTGTGAAACTGACCGGTAAACTGCGTGAAGGTATTACAGCAACCGACCTGACCCTGACCGTTACTGAAATGCTGCGCCGGCACGGTGTGGTCAGTAAATTTGTGGAATTTTTTGGGCCGGGGTTAAGCAATATGAGCCTGCCGGACAGAGCCACCATTGCCAATATGTCGCCGGAGTATGGTGCAACGATGGGCTTCTTCCCGATCGACAGTGAAGCTCTGCGATATATGAGCCGAACCGGTCGCTCCGACGAGCAGGTGAAACTTGTTGAGCACTACATGAAAGAGCAGGGGCTTTTCAGAACCGATGATACACCTGATCCGGTCTTTACAGAGGTGCTGGAACTGGATCTGGGAGATGTAGAGACATCCCTGGCGGGACCCAAGCGTCCGCAAGACCGTATTACTTTACCCAATATGAAGAAGACGTTTGAGGCTTGCCTGACCAGCGATGATCCGACAATGGGTTTCAATTTGACACAAGAGAAACTGGCGAATAAAGGTGTGTTCAAAAACGGACAGGAGATTGAGATGAAGCATGGTGATGTGGTGATTGCTGCAATCACAAGCTGTACCAACACATCCAACCCAAGTGTGATGCTGGGAGCCGGTATCATTGCTAAAAAAGCTGTCGAAAAAGGGATGAAAGTGCCACCTTATGTGAAAACATCGCTTGCACCGGGTTCAAGAGTTGTAACTGAGTATTTGAATGAAGCGGGGCTTACCGACTATATGAACCAGCTCGGATTTAACCTGGTGGGTTATGGTTGTACAACCTGTATCGGGAATTCGGGCCCGCTGCCGGAAGCTGTTGAGAATGCAGTGAAAGAGGGGGACCTGGTTGTTGCAGGTGTGCTTTCAGGAAACAGAAATTTTGAAGGACGTATTCATCCGTATGTGAAAGCCAACTATCTGGCATCACCACCGTTGGTAGTGGCCTATGCACTGGCCGGGACTGTTGACATTGATCTTTCCAGTGAGCCTCTCGGAAAAGACAGAGATGGCAATGATGTCTATCTGAAAGATGTATGGCCAACCAGTGATGAAATTACCGAGTTTCTGGATGAAGCGATTCGCCCGGAACTGTTCGACAAGATGTACAGCGATATCTTTGAATCGGAAGCGTGGGACAATATTCCCGTTGGCGGCGGTGAACTCTATGAATGGAAAGCGGACTCCACCTATATCCAGGAACCACCGTTCTTCCAGGGAATGAGTGAACTGCCTGATCCGATTACACCGATCAAGGATGCAAGGGTATTGGTGAAAGTGGGCAATTCGATTACTACAGATCATATCTCGCCTGCCGGGAATATCAAAAAAGAGAGTCCGGCCGGACAGTATCTGGTCGAGAATGGCGTGGAAGAGCGTGATTTCAACTCTTACGGATCCAGAAGGGGGAATGATCGTGTGATGACACGTGGTACATTTGCCAATGTGCGGTTCAAAAATCAGCTTGCACCGGGCACGGAGGGTGGCTTTACCAAATACCACCCGACCGGAGAGATCACCTCTATTTTTGATGCGGCCAATCGATACAAAGAGAGTGGCACACCCCTTGTGGCGATTGTGGGTCATGAGTATGGAACCGGATCATCCCGAGACTGGGCTGCCAAGGGAACCATTTTGCTGGGTGTGAAGGCAGTGATTGCAGCTTCATATGAGCGCATCCATCGGTCGAACCTGGTTGGTATGGGAGTTCTACCGCTGCAGTTTGCAGACGGGGAGACTCATGAGAGTCTGGGTCTGGACGGAAGCGAGTCGTTTACCATTCATGTGGACGATGATTTAAAGCCGCGGCAGATCGTTAAAGTGGAAGCTAAAAAAGAGGATGGAACTGTACTGAAGTTTAACACGGTTTGCCGAATCGATACGCCGGTCGAGATCGACTACTATCGCAATGGAGGGATTCTGCATAAGGTGTTGCGTGATTATGTGGAGGAGGATAAGAAGGGATAGTTGTAGAGGCAGAAGCATTCTTTGAAGTCAGAATGATGAATGTCGAATGATGATCTGTGAAGTGGAAAGCAAAAGGCAGAAGAATAAAAGTACAGAGTCATCCTGAGGGAACTCAGGATCTCAATACGTATGAGTTATGCAAGATCAATGGATTTTGCATTACTAAGTGGTTTGGAGATCCTGAAATAAATTCAGGAGGACTTCCTAATGAGATTTTATCCATTGACCAAAAAAAGCTGATAGCTGAAAGCCACTCCTCTGCCGTCTGCCCTCTGCCCTCTGCCTTCTGCCCAGACAGGCATGTGTAGCAAAATCTCTACTACTGAATACAGTTAAATCCACCACTTTCCCAAGCCCCGCATTGTGAAAATTTTCGCAAGCAGACCCGATAACGGTGTATTCAAAATCATAGCCATGGCCCATTTTACCGGTAGTTTGGAACTCTCCTTTCTGCCGAGCCACATGTTCATTTCTGCGCGTTTGGCCACCTGTTTTGCAACCTTTCGCTGTTTTTTTGAGTATAATAAGAATAGGCTGTTCTGTTTTTGAGGCTCTTTAAAGCTCCGGCTGATCGATTCTGAGCACGCTTCAGCATCCAGCCATCCCAGGTTCATGCCTTGTCCGCCGATCGGGCTCACCACATGGGCTGCATCACCGGCTAGAAAGATATTTCCGCTCGCCATCATTTGAGCCAGATAGTGTTGAACACCAAAGCTGCTCAACATTTCACAGTTGGAACCGGAGAGTTTGTGTCCGATTCTATCAAATATCAATTGAATTAGCAGATCAGGAGTTGGTTCTTGAATCCTATGATCGGTCTTCACCACCCACCTGCGCAGGCCGTTCGGAAGTGGGAACGACTCAATCAGACCTTCCTCATGCAGATAGACAGCGGCGTTGGTTCCGAATTCGGTGTTATCCGTAAAATCACCCATGAGATAACTGTCCGGATAGGGTTTACCTTGAAACGGGATATCCGTCGATTTTCTGACAAAACTATTGAACCCGTCACACCCCACGAGAAACCGGGAGTGGATCGTATTCTGCGCTCCATTCTCCATTTTGTAAGTTGTTGTGACGGAGTGATCCAAATCCTCTATGGTGATCACTTCTGCGCCGCGGATCAGTGCATTCTGATCCAGGCTCAAAACCCAATCCTGAAGAATGGATTCTGTTTGCCACTGTGGAAGGGCCAGGATGTAGTTGAACGGTTTTGGGCAGTTGTCGAATGAGATTTCACCCAGGCGATCCCGGTTCCAGAAAGCAATTCCTCTACGGATTTGAAGTCCGGATTCCAGAAACCGGCCTGCAATACCGGCGCGTTCAAACAGCTCCATCGAGACAGGGTGAATGCCCAGTGATCTGGAGTGTTGAAAAATCTCCATCTTTTTTTCAATGACCCTGCAAGAGAAGCCTTTTTGCATCAGCCTGCCGGCGAGGTATAAGCCGATTGGGCCACCTCCGCATATCACGATATCGACATCACTTGGATTTTTGTTCATCACAGCTTCTTATATTACGATATCAACTTCATTTGGATTACTTTTCATCACAGCTCCTTATATCACGATATCAACTTCATTTGGAATTTTGTTCATTACAGCTCCTTATATCACGATATCAACTTCATTTGAAATTTTGTTCATTACGGCTCCTTCTTCAGAATGGCCAGCAGCCGGAAAGGGAATTGTCGTTGAACGATCCAGGGTTCCGGGAATTCGCGGTTCAGCTCCTTTTTGGTGTAGCTTTTTTTGATGGAGATGAGTCCATCCCTCACGATATAACTGTTTCGGAAGAGGAGAGGGGCGAAGAGGTTAAAAGCAGCATATCCGATATCACTCCGCTCAATATCGCTAAAGATCACAGTTTTTCGCGCGAGCTGAGCGGCATCCTTTGAAATGGCCGACATCTCCTCGCGGTTCAAGTGATGCAACAGATGATTGGAGATGACGATATCAAATTGACGTCCTTCTTTGATCAACTCTTCAGAACGAACCGGATGAAACCGGATCTCCTCCGATAGAGATTGCTGTTCGATGTACTCTAAAGCCCTGGGATCCGGGTCGATACCGGTCAGAGAAAGTTTGTACCCATCTTTTTCCGCCAGATCCCTGATGTATCTGAGGATATCACCCGCTCCGCATCCGATATCCAGGATGGAGGTCGGTTCACCGGAGTGAATGAGATGGGGTTTGATGAAATTCCGATAAATCTTATCCCAACCGGAGAGTAGTCGGTTGATGGTTTTAAATTGTCGGTAGGTATTGAAGAGCAGCTCCTTGTCACAATCCAGCCGGTCCATCCATTCGATGAGGTTCGGATTCCGATTTTTCAGGATCAGTGGCATAGGGTTAATGGTTTAAGCGATTTCGAATAGAACCAAAAAAACTTGGGTATATCTGTAGTATTTATTTAAAACTTCAAATAAAATTAGCCCTCAATAATTGAATCTTTGGTGTGATCAGGCAAAACAAAACGAAGGTAATTCTCATTGTGAATTCCCTCTGTTACCCGTGGCTTGTAGGCATTAATGAACGACTTGGAAAAAAATACTTTGGCTTTTGGATTCCATTTAAATTCGTAGGCATTCACATTTCCGTTAATTTCCTCAATGAAATCAATTTCCTGTTGAGCATGATTTCTCCAAAAATAACGGTTTACATTTTTGGCATGATAATGAGTCATTTTTCGTCGTTCACACATAAGGAAATTTTCCCATAACTGCCCTTTATCCTGTCTCAGCTCAAACGAACTGAATTGATTGATGACAGCATTTCTGATGCCGTTGTCATAAAAATAAATCTTTTGGGATTTTTTGATTTCATTCCGGAGATTTCTGCTGAACGGTTGCAGCCGGAAAATGATGTAGGCTTTTTCCAGTACATCGATATAGCGTTCAATAGTGTGATTATCCAGTCCGATGGTTTGTGAAAGTTCATTAACGGATACCTGGCTGCCAACTTGAAAAGCCAAAGCCTGTAGAAGTTTTTCAAGTTTGGCAGGTTTTTGAATGTTTTCCCAGGTCAGGATATCTTTATATAAGTAACTTCCGGCGAGTTCTTTAAGATATTCACGTTCCTCACCCGGATGGTTGATAATTTCGGGGTAGGATCCATACACCAGTCGATTTCTTAACAGACGTCCTTCCTGCCGTTCCCCATGATGTTCAATCATCTCTTGAACAGAAACAGGGTACAGTAAAAATTCCCATTTTCGCCCTGTTAACGGTTCATTAATTTTATTGGACAGATCAAATGAAGAAGAACCGGATGCAATCACTTTTACACCGGGAATCTGGTCAACAATTAATTTGATGACAATTCCTATATTTTCTATTCGTTGTGCTTCATCAATGATTAAAAATTTACGTTTACCAATCTGCTCTTTCAACCAGGTTGAAGTTGCATTTTCCAAATCGGATCGGATGTCCGGTTCATCCCCGTTCCACCAAAGTATGTCTGCCTCTATTTCTGTTGAAAGTTGTTGCAGAAGAGTTGTTTTACCAACCTGACGAGGCCCATGTAGAATAATCGCCTTGGGATCATCTAATCGTGATTGAATATTTTGATAAAGAGTTCTGGAAATCATACCCTATTTTCTAAAATATTGGACTAAATTCCAAAAATTTATATAAATATTTGT
>SKZL01000042.1 GCA_007127395.1 Balneolaceae bacterium | reverse complement strand
TTTAATATTTTTAGAATTTTCTCCAGCTCATTCTTTTCAATTTGATTTATATCAGTTCGGATTGAACACATACCGCATCCGATATCTACACCTACTGCATTGGGAATAATTTCATTCTTCGTAGCTAAAATAGCACCAATTGGCATCCCGTATCCCTGATGGGAATCGGGCATCACCGGTATGTGGCTGAAAGCAAAGGGTAGATTTGCCAGATTTTTGGCCTGTTGAAGTGCAGTATCCTCGATCTGCTCTAGCCAGAGTTTGATTGGTATTTGTTCAGATGTAATTACTTTCTGCATTTTGTTCAGATGGTTTAATTAAATAACGAATCGTAGATAACTTATCGTTCGATTGAACAATAAGTTATAAGCTGTTAACAGCTGTGATAAAATTAAGAGCCCTGCAGACGGATATTTAATTACAAGCGTGAATCTGCTTTGATAAAGTTGAAGATTTTCCTTAATTGACTGAAAACGTGAAAGTATTATATGAATAATAACCTGAAATCGCGTAGTGACAGAACATTTGACGCTATTGTTGTCGGTACTGGCATCAGTGGTGGCTGGGCTGCCAAAGAGTTATGTGAGAGGGGGCTAAAAACTTTGGTTCTTGAGAGGGGCCGGATGGTCCGGCATATTGAAGACTATCCGACCGCATTTAGTCACCCATGGGAGCTGCCTTACGGTGATGAATTGACCTACAAAGAGCGAACAGAGATCTATCCGGTTCAAAGCCGCACCGGTTATGCTGTGAAGCAGTCAACCAAACATTTTTTTGTCAAAGATTCTGAGCATCCATATATCCAGAATAAGCCTTTTTTGTGGACACGCGGATATCAGGTTGGAGGGAGGTCCTTGACCTGGGGACGATGGGCTTATCGTCGTGGTGATGTGGATTTTGCTACGTATGAGATGGATGGGGTGGGTATAGACTGGCCAATTCGATACAGGGATATTGAGCAATGGTACGATTATGTGGAGAAGTTTATCGGTGTAAGCGGAAACCGGGATGGACTGCATCAGATACCGGATGGTATTTTTCAGCCTCCCTGGGAGATGAATTGTCTGGAGAAGCATGTAAAAGATCAGATGGCACAGCATTTTAATGATCGACAGCTCACAATAGGAAGAACGGCCAATTTAACACAACCTACCGGTGGCAGGGGCCGCTGTATGGCAAGGAACATGTGTAGAAGGGGGTGCCCATATGGAGCCTATTTCAGCAGTAATTCTTCAACTCTACCGGCCGCTGAGGTTACGGGGAACATGACTCTGAGGCCGCACTCCATTGTCCATACGATTTTGTATGACAAAGATAGAGGGCGTGCTTCAGGTGTGCGAATTGTGGATTCCGAGACAAAAGAGACGATTGAGTTCTACTCAAAAGTTGTGTTCTTGTGTGCATCAGCTCTGGGCAGTACGGCAATATTATTAAACTCAGTTGAGGAGAGTTTTCCTGACGGTTTGGGAAACGGCAGCGGTGAGTTGGGACATAATTTGATGGACAATCATTTTGAGATTGGAGCCTCTGGCAGGTTTGATGGTTTTAGAGATCGCTATTACAGGGGGAGAAGGCCGGTAGATGTACTTGTGCCGCGGTTTCAGAATCTGGATAGTAAAACAAAACGGAGTAATTATCATCGCGGGTTTTCAACATATGGCTGGGCCGGCAGACAAGGGGTGGGGCAGGGTGATCCATTAGATTTTGGTGCAGATTTTAAAGATTCATTGACAACTCCGGGAGAGTGGGGGATGACCCTTCTCGCTTTCGGTGAGTGTTTGCCAAGACATGAGAACAGGGTATGGCTCAATTTCCAAAATAGGGATGAATGGGGAATACCGAAGCTTGTGGTTGATATGGAGTTTGGTGAGAATGAACGGGAGATGCGAAAAGAGATGGTATCATCGAGTGCAGAGATATTGGAAGTGTCAGGGTTCAGGGATATCCGGACATTTGATGGTGAGAGTCCGCCCGGCTTCAGTATTCATGAGATGGGAACTGCACGTATGGGGAATGATCCAAAAACATCTGTTCTCAACAGGTGGAACCAGATGCACGAGATTCCCAATATATTTGTAACAGATGGGGCATGTATGACGGCAAATGGATGGGGAAACCCTTCATTGACATATATGGCATTAACAGCAAGAGCGGCTAAATATGCAGTAGATCAGTTAAATATCGGGGAGTTGTAGCGTTTATGGAGAATATCAGCAGAAAAGAAGCAATTAAAAAAACGGCTATACTATTGGGAGTAACGGTGAGTGGTTCTCTGATTACCTCCATGTTGAAGGGGTGTGCATCGAAGCAAGATGGTAGTTGGTCACCAGAAGCGTTAGACCGCAGGCAACTTCGAGTGGTTTCGGATTTTGCTGAAGTATTGCTTCCCGGAACGGATACACCCGGAGCTAAAGAGGCTCAAGTAGAGAGGTTTTTGGATCAGCTTATTGCCGGCTATCTGTCTGATGGAGAGTCTGAATTTTTAATCAGAAAACTGAATGAAATGGCTGACGACAGATTTCATGAGCTGTCGTTTGAAGAGCAAAGCAGGTACGTAAGGGAGATGATTCGTTTAGAAGGTGAGAATCTAGCTTTTTTCAGAAGATTTAAGCAGTTGGCCATGCTTGGTTTTTTCACATCTGAAGTGGGGGCAACACAACTGTTAAATTATGATGAGATCCCCGGAGTTTATGAAGGCTGTATAAGCCTGGTGAGTGCGGGTGGAAAAACGTGGGCATTATAAATTCCTTCGATTTGGAAAAGTTTCTGAGATGAATTTCATATAATGCATTAAGAGTAAATCCGAATAAAAAGGCCTCCAATGTCAAAAGAAAAGAAAGAGTTCAGGGAAGTAAATGTATCGAGTAAAAAACCTCATCCAAGTATTGCATCCAGAACAGAAACCATGGGTGAAAAGAAGAGGATCGGGCTTGTTGCGCATGATTACAGAAAGAGAGATCTAATGGATTGGGTGGAGTACAATCGTGATATTTTAAAAGAGCATGAACTGTATGGCACGGGAACGACCGGTGGCATGATCTCTGATAAACTTGGGCTTGAAGTACATAGATTTATGAGTGGGCCATTGGGCGGTGATCAGCAGTTGGGCGCCGCTATCGCTCAGGGTAAGCTTGATATTTTGATATTCTTCTGGGATCCACTGCTCGCGCAGCCACATGATGTGGATGTTAAAGCGTTACTGCGTATAGCCATTGTCTACAATATCCCATTGGCATGCAGCCGCTCATCTGCAGATTTTTTGATCAGTTCGGAGCTTCTCGGGAAACCTTATGAGCGTTTTTTAGTCGATTACGGTGCGCGTTTGAAGGAGTTGAATAAAGAGAATTGATTGCTGAAAATCTTTTAAATCTAATTCTGATCATTTACGGATTCATCATTACCAATATTCTTATTCGTTTTTAGATCCCTGAAAAATGATCTCTTAACAGGTTGATTTGCTATTTCTTTTGGTTTTTCGGTTATAGGCCGAAATTTTGCCGGCAATATAAATGAACGGCTCAAAGCTTCAATTTCTACCGTTTTGATTTCAAGTTGCACTGCTTTCTTCTTCCAGGATGAGATTGAATCATATACTTCTTCAGATATTTGTTTCATCTCTTTTTCTGAAAGCTGCATGAACTTTCCAATTTCAAAAGCAGACTCCGGATCTCTTTTCCCGGAACCGTGCTCTATACTTAGAGTCCTTCTGCCTTTCGAAGGCAAAGATGCTGGATTGAGATCAAATGCAGGTGCAAGTTTCCATCCCTTTTCAGTAAGAAGGAAACCATGATTGTTTAGATGATCATCATGATTAGATATTGCAAGGTTAAAAAAGAGCCTGCGCCATAACTGGTGGAGATCTTTTTTTGGTTCACTTCCATGAAATTGTATGAACTCTGCCAGGTGCAGATAACCCGGTAAATGAAGGTGATCGGATTGGGCAATCATCCTGATTGCAGTATTGGCGGAGATAAAGTGAATTCTATCTTGATCATTGCGGTCAAATCTTTTAGATAGAAAGATGTGGTGATCACGAATTCCTTTTTGTAAACCTGCATCCGGTACTTCGATACCTGTTTGTTTTGCCATTAGCCAGCATAAATATTCCCAAGCACCCTTATCAACCTGATCGTATAATGAGGGACATTTGGCAATCCAGAGCTGATCCTTTTGATCGCGTACAGAACATTTGGGCCTGGAACCACCTAATGATGCCGAAGGTGAAAAGAGTGTTTTTAAAGTCTGTTCAGTTTCTGCAGATTGTTCATCTCTCTCCAGTATATTTATCCCCGCTTCAATAACATCCAGATAATCGATTCCAGGCACCGCTTTTATCGTATCCTGTTCAAGGAATGGACCGGATTCTAACGTTTTAAATCTCAATCCTCCCTTACGCAGAGGATCCGTCACCATCAGTAGTGTTGAGATAGATAATCCCGTTACAGATTGATGATAATTATCAACATTATCTGCATTATTCAATGTGTTCTGTTGGTTATTATCAGCAATTCTCTTTTCCATTTTACCCGCCAGCAGTTGAAGTTTTTGCCCCCATGAGCCTGGCATTGAATCCATAAAAATTGAGAAGTGTGAATTACTGCTGAAGCTTGCTGTAGGTTTTTTAATCAGTTTGAAAAGCGGATCA
This sequence comes from Balneolaceae bacterium, assembly GCA_007127395.1. Taxonomy (GTDB): domain Bacteria; phylum Bacteroidota; class Rhodothermia; order Balneolales; family Balneolaceae; genus Rhodohalobacter. The sequence continues at coordinate 3,084 of SKZL01000042.1, read as the reverse complement.
AAAAACCTACTGACAGGCATTTTCAAAAAATCAGAATGATATTGGAATGTCCAGTAATCGTCATTATCCGCAGCCTGCAGAGATAAAGTCCCAACAGGTATCGAGGTGGAATGTTTGGAATTCCAGAGGTAAATCAATATGTCATGATCATGACGATTCATCTGTGTCATTATAATCCGGAATCCTGAAGTGCGCGTCCGTCAGGATCTTCCTGAGCAATTTTTAGAAAATCATGATGCAGATTCAATGCTCTGAGTACATTAAAATATGCACCCATAGAGACACTGGCTCTCCCCCGTTCAATATAATAGAGCGTAGTGCGATCAATATTGGCTATTTCCGCCAATCGAATGGTTGTCAATTTCCGCCTTTTCCTGGCCCGTTTGATGTTCTCACCCAATTGGTTTAAAATGACCTGATGCTGCGGGTATATGTGCTGTTTTTTAGATTTCATTTATTGATGATTATCAACAAATATAGTTAATATGTTTATTATTATCATCAAAACCATGAAACATTTATTTATAAGAAAATATTGAATTAATAAATTTGATGAGATGAGCCAGTTTTAAATGAGCTGCTTATGCCATTTAAAGTGATCATTATTATAATCTTGCAATACCATTTAAGTCTGGTGAAATTGAGAGCAATATTGATATGTTGAGCCCGCTTTTTTGAATGCTGTTTATTGAGTAAAGTTTTTTCTTGCTTCAAGCCATGAATCTCTTATTTTTGCATAGATTTTATGAACACTAACCTAATGTAAACAGACGTGGCCAACATGGATAATGAGAAGGAAAAGGAAACGCCCACTTCCGAGGGATCCGGAACACTGTTTGACAAGTTTTTAAATGTTATCGAATCGCTGGGTAATAAATTACCTGACCCTGCAATGCTCTTCTTTTTATTGCTGATAATCGTTTGGGTTTTCTCAGCTATTCTTTCCCCTTTTGATTTTGATGCAATTCATCCATTAACAGGAGATGAATTACGGGTTCAAAATCAATTAACGGGTGATAGTCTGGCAGGGTTTTTAGCTTCAATGGTGAGTACATTTGTCCTATTTGCCCCGTTGGGTATAGTGCTTGTGGCTATGCTTGGTGTTGGTGTAGCAGAACACTCGGGATGGATTGATGCCGGGCTTAAAAAACTTCTAGGTTTTACTCCTGCTTCACTATTAACTCCAATGCTTATTTTGATAGCGATTGTCAGCCATACAGCGGCTGATGCCGGTTATGTGCTTGTGATTCCGCTTGGTGGTGTAATATTTTATGCAGCCGGGAGGCATCCACTTGCCGGAATTGCAGCGGCTTTTGCAGGTGTTAGTGGTGGATTTTCCGCGAATTTTGTCCCCTCTGCCATTGATCCCCTCATCATGAGTTTTACTCTGGAAGCAGCCAGAATACTGGATCCTGCCATGGAGTTGAATCCACTGAACAACTATTATTTTACTGCTGCGTCGAGTTTACTGATTATTGGTGTTGGGTGGTATATTACAGATAAGATTGTTGAACCCAGGCTCTCGGGTATTGAGATTGATGGTGATGAAGACGAAATGCCGCAAATGGAAACAGTATCACCAAAAGAGAGCCGCGCATTCTGGTTTGGTTTTACCGCAATGATGCTCGGTTTAATCGGGTTGTTTGCCTGGGCATGGCCGGAAAGTTCATCCCTGAGAGATCCGAATTGGGATAATCCTGAAGTGAGTTCACTTTTCTCTTTTAATGCACCCTTAATGCAGGCCATTGTGCCTCTGATATTTGTGTTATTGCTGATCCCCGGGGTGGTCTATGGTTATGCTTCAGGCAAGTACAAGAGTTCCAAAGATATGATCAATAATATGACCAAGTCGATGGAGAGTATGGGGTACTATATTGTGATGGCGTTTTTCTGTGCACTATTTATTGACGCATTCGGTAAGTCCAATATTGGACTTTTAATTGCCCTTAAAGGTGCCAATTTCCTGGAAGCACTGGCAATGCCGGGTCAGCTGACCATTGTTGGTATCATATTTTTGAGTGCGTTTGTAAATCTGTTGGTTGGTTCAGCCTCTGCAAAGTGGGCGTTAATTGCACCCATATTTGTACCGATGCTTATGCAGCTGGGGATATCTCCTGACTTAACTCAGGCGGCTTATAGGGTAGGTGATTCTATATCAAACATTATTACTCCTCTGTTACCCTACTTTCCACTGGTGGTTGTGTTTTGTCAGCGATATGTTAAAAATACCGGAATTGGCACTCTGATCTCCATGATGCTTCCCTATTCAATTATCTTTGGAATTACATGGACGATCTTCCTGCTGATCTATTGGTGGCTGGGAATTCCACTTAGTTTTGAGGCAAACTATATCTATCCGGCAAATTAATGGAGTGAAAAGTGAAAAGTGAAAAGCTGGAGCGCAGCGACAGTCCCGACACTTCGGGGTGAAAAGTCTATTCAGAATTCAAAACGTTGTTTAGCCCTTACTTTTTACTTCTTTCTTTTCACTTTTTACTATCGAATCATTTTTTGCTTCGCAACATCATCTCCTGGATAACCCTGTCCAGGGGTACCTCTTTTTCTACAAGAAGGACCAACAGGTGATAGATGAGGTCTGCAGATTCGCCGACAAATTCAGACTCTTTTTTGTTTTTTGAAGCTATGATTGTTTCAACTGCCTCTTCTCCCAGTTTTTGAGCAATTTTGTCAACACCTTTTTTGAAAAGTTTGGTGGAGTAGCACCCTTTTGGTTTTTCGACCCGGCGGCTGATCAGCAGCCTTTCCAGGTCGTATAAAAATTCAATCTCTTCTTTTGTTGCCATAATATATGATTTGTTAATTAGTTAATAATCGAACTTGTATGCCTTTTTCAGACATTTGTTGTTTTAAATGGGGAATTTCAATTTCTCGAAAATGAAAAATACTGGCGGCCAGTACAGCATCTGCATGTCCATCAAGAACGGCTTCACAACAGTGTTCAATCGTGCCAGCACCACCACTTGCGATCACCGGTATTGTTACTAATTCATTTACTTTTTTAAGCAGCTCTATATCGTATCCGGCCTTTGTTCCATCGCGATCCATACTGGTTAGCAATATTTC
>SKZL01000215.1 GCA_007127395.1 Balneolaceae bacterium | reverse complement strand
TGTACCGGTATTTCACCTGTGCCGGTTGTCAAAGTAGCACTTCTATTTCTTCTGGATAAACTGGTTACACTAACCTGAATCATCCCGGAGAAATCGAACTGCATGGCCTCACCATCAATTTTGTAACTTGTTTCAGCCGGCATAAAGAGATCAATATTTCCACTGACCGTTTCGAGATATACACCCACAGAAACTTCTCTGAAATCGGTTCTTATGTTTCCGCTTGTTGTCGCAGCAACCAAAGTACCTGATGCAGAATAAGCAGAAATATCTCCTGCAACTGTCCTCAATCGCATCTCTCCTGAACTGTTCGAAAGTTCAATATTTCCATTTACAGATTTGGCAAAAGTGACTCCATTCAGATAATCCATTTCGATATTTCCCGTTGTAGTAGAGATCTGATTTCGCCCTGTACTGTTAAAAACTGAGATATTTCCTGTTTGATTTTGAAGAAATTGATCCCCTGTCAGATTTTCAATAAAAATATCACCGGTTGAAGTTCTCAGATCTGAATTCACCTCATAGGGTGTATAGACAACAAAATGAAACTGCACATCCCCTCTCCTTCTGGAAGAGACGGATCTGCGCTCCTCAACAGATGCAATTATACGGTCCCCCCGCTGCCGGATAATAATTCTGAAATCATCGATGCTTCTTGGGCCGGACCATAGTGTGAAAGATCGCTCAACATAGAGTTCAACTTTTACACCATTGATATCCGGATCTGAAACCAGCTCGATATTTCCATTAATTGTACTGACATTGATGGTAGGAATTCCTCTGACTCTGAAAAAGTGTGTTTCGTGAGGTTCATTTTCAGTTGATAACTCAGACGTGGTATTGGAGTTTTCAAGATTTTCTGTGCCTCTGTCTAAATCGTAAGCATGTAGCGATTCAGAGAAAATCAGTACTATGATGAGCAGTTTAAATATAAATGTGTAGTATGGAAGTATCGTTTTCATAAGCAGCTTATTAAAACACATGTAGTAACCCATCTTAAACCGGTTAGATAGAGTCACCGGTATCTATGCCTTTGATACGCTTTTATTCAAGATAGGTTTCAGAACTGCTGTTTTTGAAAACAGCTATCAGAAATTGAATGTGATCTGAAAGTTCTTGACCAATCAGATTAGCTCCTTTTCTGATATCTTCACGCGGAACATTAGCCGCAAATCGTTTGTCTTTAAGTTTTTTGGTTACCGACTTCACTTTCATATCTGAAAAACCATTTGGCCTCATCAATGAAACTGCATTTAGAAAACCTGAAAGTTCATCACAGGCAAAGAGGTATCTTTCAAGTTCACTTTCGGGTTCTTTTCCGGTTCTCTCGGGAGCATGGGCTTTTATTGCCATGATTACATCCATAGGATAACCTAATGGAGGCAAGATCTCATTTACGGCCTTTGATGGATGTTCATCCGGGAATTTTTCCCAGTCCAGGTCGTGTAAAAGTCCTGCAGACCACCATTTATCAACTTCACCATCACTTTTGTTCAGCTCCCGTGCATAGGCCTCTGTTGCCACTGCAACCATCATCGAATGTTGGCGCAATGCTTCAGATTCAATATATCTTTTCAATAAATTTATCGAATCCTCACGATTGGGCATTGATGATATCATAATCCCAATTCCTCTTTCACATTCAATGCAATCTTCCGGTTATACTCGAATGCAAAATTACGATAGTTGATCATGTCTACAATCGTACCAATAAAACAGAGCCCTGCCGTCAGTACATATAAAATCCCCATACCGATCTGGCCAACAAAAAAACGATGAATTCCTGCAATACCGAGCAGGCCAACCAGAGCCAAAATCAACAGCAGAACCGGATCACGTCGGCGGGAACGATAGACCGCTGCAAATGTTTTAGCTTTTTCGATATCCATATCTTCAATAAGATGTGATATATATTGAGATTCATCACCCTCAAGTTCCGGTAAAACTTCAAATATCTTTTTCATATTTATCTGTTATTTTAAGTTTGTGGTTACGGTAAAAGATTTTGCCTATTCGGGCTGGAATAATCATTGCGGCCAGAATACCAGCCGGATGTGTCTGTACTGAGGTAACAAATTCACCTCTGAAAAGTAGTGAAATCGATCTCCCCAGACCACAACCGGGACAAAATTGCAAATTCAGGCGTTTGGCCGGACATATGGATTCAGCCTGACTAAATGGATCTAAAAAAATCATCAACAATAGACCGGTCATCAGAACAATCCACTCAAAATGTAAAAAAAAGTATTTCCTGATCAATTTATTAATTCTCCTGAAATCAGATTCCATAGTTTAATGTAATTAAACCTATACTTAGCTCATGAACATTACAATACGAATTCAACAAAAGAAAGTTTTAACGCTATTCTTTTCACTTTTTCTCCTTGTTTCCGTTGTTTCCGCACAATCCGCAGATCCTGACACCGTGAAGGTTGATCTGGATGAAATACGTGTCGAGGCTACCCAGTCATCGATCACCATTGGACAAGCTCCTCTATCTGTAAGTACGCTGAACAGATCATCATTTGACATGACAGCCAGGCCTGCTGAAACGATGAATGAACTTACGTTCTCTCTGCCGGGTATTTGGGTAAGTAATCGCGAAAATCATGCTTTAGGTGAAAGAATGACGATTCGTGGAATGGGATGGAGAAGCCCTTTTGGGGTGAGAGGTATTACTGTTGTAATGGATGATATCCCTCTTACTGTTGCAGACGGCCAAACGATCATGAATATGGTTGACCCTGCAATGGTCCAATCTCTGGAAGTTCTCAGGGGCCCATCCGCTACCTTTTGGGGCAATAGCAGCGGTGGTGTTCTTTATATGCGAACCAGGCCATCTGTTGACTCCCCCTCTCTTTCTATACGAAGCTATGGCGGATCTTACAGCACAATGAAACACGAAATCCGCTGGCATGATCTTGTTAATGGTGTCAGGCTTCAGGCCTATGGATCATATTCTGAATCAGATGGATATCGGGATCACAGTGCCTCCCAATTAATCAGAGGTGGTTTATCTGCCGGATTTGATCTTGGGAACCGATCTACCCTGGAAACAAGGTTCGCATACTCAGGAATGCCTAAAGGAGAACATCCCGGATCACTTTCAAAAGAGAACGCGGCTGAAAATCCGTCAATGGCATGGCCGGCCTTTGCAAATGCTAATGCCGGAAAAGATTTTCAGCAAATGATGCTGTCAGCTAATTTTATTCAATCAAGAAATTCTGGCATCTTCTCACTTTCAACACATGGCACATATAGGGATCTGTCAAATCCGCTGCCCTTTGGATTTATCAGTGTAGACAGGCTTGCCGGGGGTACAAGAGCTGCTTTTGATTTTCAAACTTTACCCATTGACCTGCAAATAGGTACAGAGTTAAAATGGCAAAGAGATGAACGCCAACAAAGAGTCAATGATCAGGGAAGGCCGGGTAATCTCACTATTGATCAGACAGATTTTGTCAGCAATCAGGCACTGTTTGCACAAGCTGCTGTTCAGTTCAATAGCTTGACATTAAACACAGGTTTGAGAGCCGATCGAATGTATTTTTCAGTGGATGACTTCCTTGATGATAATGCATCCGGTCGCTCATTTTACTCTATGAATCCAAGTGCAGGAATCAACTACCGGTTTAGTAACCTTCGAATTTTTGCAAATTTCAGTACTACATTTGAGTCACCCACAACAACTGAATTCAAAAACCGGCCCGGTGGAGGAACCGGCTTCAATCCGGATCTGAAGCCGGAAAAAACGATCGGTTTTGAAACCGGCCTTCGTGGGACAACCACAAACTCTTCGGTTGAGTATGAAATTGCACTATTCAACCTGAATATCAGAGACCTCATCATCCCGTTTGAAGAGTTTGATGGTGGCCCCACTCTTTATCAGAATGAAGGTGATACAAGACACTATGGGGTAGAATTTCACCTTAGAGCAACACCTGCACCATTTATCTCAATGGAACTGATGTACACATGGTTAGACGCTGCATTCAGAGATGGCCAATTTGATGGAAATAAAGTGCCCGGAGTAGCAACCAATCGGGCAGCTGCCGTTCTCTCCTTAAATCACAGATCACACGGTTTGTCTACTGAATTAGAAAGGGTCGGAAGCTATTTTGTTGACAGCATGAACACAACCCGCAATGATTCATACCTGCTTTTCAATACCAGATATAGCTTTTCCGGATTATCATATGAAAAATGGAGTATATACCCCTTTATCTCTATCAACAATATCTTCAATGTTCGATATAATACATCTGTTTCAATAAATGCGTTTGGAGGCAGATTTTTCGAACCAGGCGCTGACCGTCATTTCAGAGCCGGAATTAGATTAAATATCAATTAATGCGAAAAGTAGAATATGTACTCCTTAAATTGTGCTATACGGCATTAATAATAATTTTATCCTTCTGCATATCAATTATTTACCATGATTTTACAAACTTTATTGCTTAAATAAATTGTAGGGAGTATCTTAGCCATTGATGGTGATGACTTTTTAAAGAAAGTCATGCTGTTTTTAACTATCAATGGGAACTTAGTTGGGATTTTTAATATGGAAGACCGTGAAGTAGGAACTGTTAAGTGGTTTCATAATGGTAAAGGGTATGGATTCATCACTCGTGAAGGCGGTGAAGATGTGTTTGTACACTATTCGGAAATACAAAGCGATGGCTTTCGTAAACTTACCGAAGGTGACAAGGTAGAGTTTACGCTCGCCGACGGTGAAAAGGGGTTGCAGGCAAAAGAAGTCATTTTGATTCCTTAAGTAATTATATCAGGTATTCCCGGAATACCTGATATCCTCACCTTACACAAATTTGTATGTCGTGGCTTAAGCATATTATTATTGACTTATTGGCCACTCTCGTTATTTTGATCGTTGTTTTCCACGAAACGACCTTGTTAGAATACGTTCTCTATATCTATACAGGATTGATGGTTTTAGCCCGTTCTTCCTCGTTTTTCAGAATTGACATGAGAGCTATCACCAAAGAAAAGCACAATGTTGCACCTCTTTGGATCTATCATCTTCTCTATTTCCTGAATGTATCCATCCTACTTTTTGGCCAGTTTTATATCACTTCACTATTCTGGTTATTTATCTGGGTAGCTGCAGCTATTGTTTACTACAAAGACAATAAAATACCCTGAATCAGCATTAATAATCTGTTAGAGGAATGGCTGAAGTGCCATAAATGTTTCTGCTGAAAAATAGAACTATATGAAGATTAATAAAGCGGTTCAAATTACACTATTTGTACTACTATTTTGTGTTTCGTGTCAGTCTCACGGCCAAAACAGAGACATCACGACTGAAGATCATATTCATTTTTTAACCCGGATTACATACCAGCAAGCTATGTCAGATACATCAAATAGTGAAAAAGTAGTTAGATCGGATGAAGAGTGGAAGAAGCGCCTTTCTTCTGAAGAGTATAGAGTACTTCGCAGAGAAGGGACTGAAATACCATTCATCAACAAATATAACAGTCATTATGAAGAAGGGTTATACCTCTGCAAAGGTTGCGGAAATCCGCTGTTTCACTCAGAAACTAAATATAACAGCCGAAGTGGTTGGCCAAGTTACTGGGCACCCATCCGGGAAGATGCTGTACTGGAGAGGGAAGATCGCAGTATGTTTATGGTGCGTACGGAAATTGTATGCAGCCGATGCGAATCTCATATTGGCCATGTATTCGATGACGGACCTGAACCAACAGGCCTGAGATACTGCATGAACTCGGCAGCGCTTCATTTTATTGACAAAGATAGTGCTGAAAAGGACAAATAGAAGTTGATCAGACTAATTTTAATAGTCGAATATTGAGAAGGAAATCTTTATCATCCATGATAAACCTTGAGAATTGGTCACTATCATGGAACAGAAAGTTACAAATCGAAAAGCAGAACAGATCATTCAGGCAAAGTTTGATCCAAGGCTTAAAACCTACACGATTGCCGGAACATCTTTAGTACTTGTTCTGACAGTTGTTGGCTTGGTACTCTTACCCTTCTGGCTCATACTTGGCCGGGCTTATGTAAACCGATATTTTGATAATCTATACTGTGAGCTTACCACAAGGGCATTGCATTTCAAAAAAGGCATCTGGTTCCAGACAGAAAGAACCATACCTTTAGATAAAATTCAGGATCTGACGTTTAAAGAAGGACCAGTCCTCAGATATTTTGGTTTAAGTTATCTGCAAATTGAAACAGCAGGCCAGAGTATGCAAGGCATGGCAGATATGTCTTTAACCGGTATTCAGGATGCCAGAAAGTTTCGTGAAATGGTACTTGATCAGCGTGATGTGATAACTGATAAATCATCTACAACTTCGCAATCAACTACGACTGTAACTGATTCTGCCGAAGATCATCAAATTTTGCCACTGTTACAGGAAATCCATAAAACCCTTCAAAAGATCGAACAAAAGATCAATTGAATTGGACCGGCAAGAATCCGGAAATTTTAAGGACCTACTCTTCCGGCAGCTTAAACAATTAATTGATAATCGTCTTGGCCACAATTTTACTGTTGTAATATTTAAGTAAGCCCATCACCACACCCCATTGAAGCAATACCGTTGCCACGGAGAACGGGCTCAGCGGATTGTACCAGGTATCCGGAGCAAAACTTGTAGCGCTCAGCCAAATCCACCATACCAAGAGAGTAATCACTTCCACCGGTATGACATACTTTATGATGAATGTCCACCACCTGCCAAGATTTACCTTACTCTCTTCCGTATTCACAAGAGTCTTTCTGAATTTATCTGCGCCATAAGTAATAACAGCAAAGGAGATCAACCCTCCTGACACCATCAATCCCACTCCCCATACAAAATCCTGATTGGCAAAAATATCAAGTGAGATAGCAGATGGCAACCCGAATAAAAATCCAGCGATACAGACTGCTATCGTAGCTTTTTTTCTGGTGATTCCCATATCCACAAATACTTTCGTAGCCAACTCAATCATAGAGATCAGAGAACTGAATGCTGCAAAAGTAAGGCCTAAAAAGAAGAGGATAGCAAAGATTTTGCCTCCGGCCATCTCATTAAAAAGTTGTGGCATCCACATAAAGGTAAGCCCGGTAGATGCCGGACCCGAACTTTTCATCACATCAAGTATCTCGCCATTGGTCATATGTGAACCCAGAATACCGAATACAGTTGAAAAGATAATTATCGCGGCTACCAGTGAAACAATATTGTTTCCTATTCCTGTTTGAAAAGCACTGATTGTGATGTCATCTTTCATGCGCATATACGCACCGTAGGTTAGGATAAGCCCCCAGGCAGCACCTGTATCCCATGCATTTTGTGTCAGAGCTTCCAGCCAAAGCCCCGGTTGTTTCAATGTGGCCCAATCAGGCGTAAAGAGGTAGGTAATTCCTGCTCCGCTTCCCGGCAAAGTGATTGCCTTCACCAGGGATATCAACAGAACTAACAAGAGAGAAGGTATCAGAATCTTATTAATTCTTTCAATACTTTTAACTCCCCTTAGAATGATGAGCCCACCCAGAAAGATCATGATCCCGTGAAAAACAGAGGGCATCATGGAACTTTGAAAGCCGGTCCAGACAAGATCTGCCTCTTCAACACTTTGTGGAAGCACATTAAATATGGATTCAATCAGATAGTATGCACACCAGCCGGCAACAACACTGTAATAGAACATAATTGCAGTTGCCACGAATCCAATAAATGAGCCCATCCATGCAAATTTT
>SKZL01000279.1 GCA_007127395.1 Balneolaceae bacterium | reverse complement strand
TGGAACAGTACGGTGGGAGATGTAACGGATGGCATTATTGCGCCGTTTCAAGGATTTTGGGTGAAAGCAAACGATGAACTACCGGAACTGATCGTGAGCCGGGATGCCAAAACCATTGAGGCCGGTGCCGGTTATGTCGGAAAAGCAAAGGCTTCCTCCGGAAGAGAAGAAGCATCTATTAGTATTACGGCTTATCACTCTGAGCATTTACATTCAACAGCACACTTTTCATTTACTGAAGATGGTAGACTGGGTATGGATCGCAGGGATGCACACCGACTATTACCGCCAATGGATGTCAAAGATTACCTGGAATTCTATTCACGAGTTGATAAAACGGAACGCATTGCTGTGAATAATCTGCCCGGTCGATTTGGGCGGCCACTTGAAATTCCACTTGAAATTAATGCCTATGACAATGGCAATGCTGTGACAGATGATATCTGGTTAAAGATTAAACCATTTAAAAATGTGCCATCTGAATGGGTTATAGAGTTGATTAATGAAATTACAGGTGAGAAAATACCGGTCATTGAGGGCGACTCAATAAGAATATCAATGGCTCATATGGATGGGAAAAATGTAGAGAGGACAAATTCTACCGGTAAAGTAACCACCAAAACGCCAAAAGCTCATGTAAACTTTACCCTGATCATACGCCCGGAAGCGGATGCTATCGGTATTGAACGCGAGTTCACACTGCACCAAAACTATCCAAATCCGTTCAACCCGACTACAACAATTGCCTTCGATATGCCTGTTCCGGGCCAGGTTAGACTCGAGGTGTATGACATGATTGGTAGGAGAGTTGCACTGCTGGTGAATGAATCACTCCAGGCCGGAAGCCATACTCAGGTTTGGGATGCATCCAATTTGAGCAGTGGTATCTATTTTGCCCGGCTGATTACGATGGATGGTGTTTACACCCGGAAACTGACACTCATCAAATAAATTGAGTATAGCTTAAGTAAGATGGCTTTCCTTTACGGCCCTCAACCTTAGCGAGCTGGCGGTTGGAAGTCCGGTATTCAATCCGGATCACTCCGGGTTAAAGGCACAAACCTGACCGGTAGTACTCGCTCAGTTCTAAGATTCCCACTCTCATCTTTAATTAATCTGGTGAGTACCTGAGTCTGATCCTGAGACCCGACGGGAATAGCTATAATGCCACCCGGATTCAGCTGATCGATGAGTGGCTGCGGTACATCATCAGCGGCAGCTGTGACAATAATTTTATCAAACGGCGCATGCTCTTCCCATCCAAGATATCCGTCACCGATTTTCGTCCGGATGGTTGAATAACCTAGTTCATCATAGAGTTCAGCGGCACGGATACCAAGTGGTTCAACAATTTCGATGGTATATACATATGGTGTCAACTCCGATAAGACAGCAGCGTGATATCCGCTTCCTGTACCTATTTCAAGCACTTTGTCACTCGGTTTGATCTCCAGCATTTCAGCCATCAGGGCTACGATATAGGGTTGAGAAATGGTTTGATCATAGCCAATTGGCAGTGGCCTGTTTTGATAGGCTTCCCTTTGATACTCTGCAGGTATGAATTTATGCCTGGGCACCTGTAACATCGCTTCAATGACACCGGGGTCTGTTATACCCTGTCCGATAACACCAACCTGAACAAGATATTCCCGTTCGTGTAGCCGTTCAGTAAAGCGGGGTCGTTCCCAGGATAGTGAGTCTTCATCAGTCGGATGAAGAAAATCAGTCTGGCTTGATAACAGTGATGTTGCCAGCATCTGATTCAGGGAGAACCGGTTTTCTAATACCGGTAAGATTAATAGGATAGATATTAAAACGACAATTGTGCGATACATGGTATTAAATTGTGATCATCCGGATCCCCGGAAAATTATAAAAGTTGTTGAGATTTCCTATATAACTCAACTGATCTTTCTTTGTTTCAGGAAATGAGGTTGAAATTCCCGGGGAAAAATTAAACCACAGCGTATAGTCAGTCCTGCTTGTATTTGAAAAGCCGGTTAGCGCCCACTTTCTCTTCAGCCTGAGACAATGCATAAGCACTTTCGAATAGAACAATCGGATGTCCCTCCATATCTTTGGTAATGTGGGTTGAGTAGCTATTCTGAAGTTTGTTGATAATCTCTTCACTCTCATTAGGCAGCCAGCGTGCAGCGTGATATGAGACCGGCTGCTGATGCAGCTCCACACTATACTCTTCCAGCATTCTATGAGTGACAACTTCAAACTGAAGGACACCCACAGTACCGAGAAGAAGTTCATTTCCTACACCGTTCGGGACTTCAAATACATGAACCACACCCTCTTCAGATAGCTGTCTAAGTCCTTCCCGAAGTTGTTTTCTTTTAAAAGGATCCTTAGTGGATACTTTCATAAAATGTTCAGGTGTAAAGAGTGGAATCACATTAAAAATGACAGCTTTATCTGCATGAAGTGTAGATCCGATTCTGAAGAATCCCGGATTAAACAGAGAAACAATATCTCCCGGATATGCTTCGTCCAGGATCATTCTCTCATCACCCATCAGTGTGTGTGGGGTTGAAAGTTTAACCTTTTTCCCGGTGCCTGCATGTATAACATCCAGCCCGCGCTTGAACCGTCCGGATGTAATTCTGACAAAGGCTGCACAGTCCCGGTGGTCCGGATTCATATTAGCCTGCAGTTTAAAAATGAATCCACTGAAGGGTTGATCCAATGGATGTGTATCACCATCAGCATTGGCATATGGCTGAGGTGGTGGTGCCAGTTCTCTGAAATAGTTCAGAAATACATCCAGGCCGAAATTGTTCAGTGCTGATCCAAAGAATACCGGTGAAACAGATCCTTTTTTGAATCCCTCAGAGTCCATGTTTTCATACATATCATCAATCAAAGAGATCTCTTCAATCAGGTCCTGCTTTTCAGTTTCAGAAAGTGTACTCTTTTTCAGGCCCTCCTCCAGAGAGTATATTTCAGTCTCTGCTTTTTGTGCACCATGTTTACTTTTTACGTAAAGGTGCATCTCTTTACCGATCAGGTCATAAATTCCCTGAAATTTAGGACCATATCCAACAGGCCAGTTTGCAGGTATCGCCTCAATTCCAAGCCTACCCTCTACGTTACTCAATACTTCAAGCGGATCCATACCGGGTCGGTCACACTTGTTAACAAAAGTAATCACCGGTACCTGCCGAAGTTTACAGACTTCAAACAGTTTCTCGGTTTGCTCCTCAACACCTTTTGCAACATCAATTACCATTAAGCCGCAATCGGCAGCCACGAGTGTCCGTAAGGTATCCTCAGAAAAATCTTTGTGTCCGGGTGTATCGAGCAGATTATATTTAATCCCGTCTTTTTCAAATCTAAGCACTGATGATGTGACAGAAATACCGCGCTCTTTTTCAATAGCCATCCAGTCGGATGCAGCATAACGGGCAGCTTTACGCTGGCGAATGGAGCCGGCTTCGTGAATCGCTCCTCCATAGAGCAGCAATTTTTCAGTCAACGTCGTTTTTCCGGCATCCGGATGAGATATGATTGCAAATGTACGACGTTTAGCCGCCTCTTTCAGGATTGTGTTGTTATGTACAGCTGTATCAGTTGAAGACATAGAAAAATAAATTGTATATAGACCAGCTAATATAAGCAAAAAGTGATTGAAAAGTGTATAGAGATCGCTTTCAGAGTTTCTCAGAAAAGGCCCAGCTGTTTATCTTCTCTGTTGGCCGGGAACTCAGGCATTCCGGAAAGTTCGATGAGTTTAGATAGCTCTCTGTGAAAAAACCGTGCTAATACAGGTGCATTGATAGTATCAGGAGCATGAATAAAGATATAAGGATGTTTCCCATCCTTAATCCAGTCAGCAAGGATGATACTCCACTCCTTTAAGTAGGCTTCATTATTAAGAATGTCATTGGCGCCGATAAAACGGATAAATGGAAAAGAGCCGGTTGAGTGAAATCTGACGGGAACCTGCGGCTTTCTCTCTTTGGCACTCTTTACAGAGGGATCTTCGTTTTTTAAACTGTGTAATCTTCTGGTATCAAAAACTACACGGTCAACCGAATAACTTTTCAGTAAATTTTCAAACTCTCTCTCCATATTTCCCTTGTCAAAAAAATCGGGATGACGAACCTCCAGAGCATAGGTAAAATGGCCGGGTAAATATTGAAATAACTCCTCAAGTTTGTCTATTTCAGTAAACGAAAAAGCTGAACTGAGTTGAATATGAAATGGCCCCAGTTTTGTGCGAATGGGGTTGAATAATTCCAAAAAAGAGAGAGTATCATCCCTTACATCATTCAATCTTTTATAGTGTGTAATCGATTGCGGAAATTTAAAGCAAAACTTGAACGTCTCAGGTACCTGTTCACCCCAGCGAACTATGGTTTCGGTTGTTGGAATTCTGTAGAAGGTGGTATTTCCCTCAACGGAATTAAAAACAGATGAATATTGGCGCAGAAAAGCATCCGGCTTGGTATCATCCCGAAAGAAGATCCCTTTCCACTCTTTGTAGCCCCACTGAGTAAGCCCGATATGATATTTTTTTATATACATATGCTTTCCATCTCAGCTTCAATTGGTCAGATCATGTGAAATCGAGTTTAGGTAAATAATCAAAAAGATGCCAAACGGCTGTTGCCCAAGCTCGCCTACTGAATTCGATATAAATCACCTTCCCGAAAGCTTTTGGGAAGTGATATTTTCGTTTTCACTAAACTCTTAAACCTGACCCTGCAATAATATACGAAGAATCTATTCTTCAGGGATTATTCTTGCTGATCAGTTTTCTTACCCACGTTTGATGCATCAACATGATGATCCAGATCGTCTACTTCCAAAATGGTATCAAATCCTCTTTTACTCAAATCCCAGTAGAGATAGCCGAGAGCTGCGAGGCCTGCAACAAGACAGATAAAAAAGAGCAGGTAGTTACCAAAAAGAAAATGTCCAAATCCAAAGAGTGCCATGTAGACCAAAACTACACCGGCGAGCCAATTTCCAAGAAGCGGGAACAGAGAGCCGTCGGATGAGATATCCGGATTTTCCGATTCCAGCGGTTTCCATCCAGGTCCGCCCGGCCTCACTCTCCTGTAGAATGAGGTCAGTTTTGAATGTTCGGTCGGTTTGGTCATATAAGTTACAAGAACCCAAACCACTGTAGTGATTCCAACTACGTAGAAAAGGTTCATCGGGAAAGGATCGACAATACCGGGTACCGGAACACCCAACAATACCAACAGGACCAAAAATATTGGAGTAAGTGATGCTGCCAATTCACTCCAGGCATTGATTCTCCACCAGTACCAGCGAAGAATCAGTACCAGGCCGAGTCCGCCGGATGCAGTCAGAACCAATCCCCAGGCCTGACGTATACTATCCAGTTGAGTGGTCACAAAAAATGCAAGGATTGCCAGAATGAAGGTAAGTATTCGGGATACCAGCACGTAATGTTTTTCATCTCCATCCGATTTGATAAATCTTCGCCAGAAATCATTCACCAGGTATGAAGTTCCCCAGTTCAGGTGGGCTGCAAATGTACTTGTAAATGCGGCTAAAAATGCTGCAAAAAGTAATCCCAATAACCCGGGCGGAAGCACATCTCTCATTACCAGAACGAATCCCTCTCGAGAATCTTCCAGATTTGGATAGAGAACCAGAGAGACAAGCGCAACAATAATCCATGGCCACGGACGCAGGCAGTAGTGAGCAATATTGAACCATAGAGTAGCAAAAAGAGCATGTTTTTCGTCCTTGGCACTCATAATTCGCTGGGCAACATATCCACCCCCACCCGGTTCAGATCCTGGGTACCAACTGGACCACCACTGAACACCAAAGTAAGCTGCAAAAGCGCCAAAACTGAGAGATAGAACGGCAAATCCTTCAGCAGTTTGACCGATACTGGGTAAAAACTGAAACGTTTCGGGCGGTAATTTCTCCTGCAGACCGGAGATGCCCCCGATTTCAGGAATATTAACCGCATAGATTGCCAAAACAATGGTACCACCCAAAGCGATTGCAAATTGAAAAATATCAGTAACGGCCACTCCCCACAATCCGGAGATCAGAGAGAAAATACCGACAAAAATAATCAAAAAACCCACCAGCAGGAGAGGGGCGCTTATATAGATACCGAGGAAAGTAAAGGACTCCTGACCGAAGAGGGTCATTCCCGGGAATAGAATATTGAAGATCGTTTCCATGGCCAGTGTAACCCAACCGAGGATGATGATATTCATCAAAAGACCAAAATAGATCGCTTTGATCCCCCGAAGCCAGGCGGCCTCCTTTCCGCTATAACGAAGTTCGATAAATTCAACATCGGTGAGTACACCGCTTCTTCTCCAAAGCCGTGCAAAAAAGAAGACCGTGAGCATACCTCCCATGAGAAAATTCCACCAGAGCCAGTTTCCTGCAATCCCATCGAGAGCAACCATTTCAGTCACTGCGAGCGGTGTATCGGCTGCAAAAGTTGTAGCGACCATACTTGTACCGATGATCCACCAGGGCATGTTACGGCCTGAGAGAAAAAATTCTGTTGTATTTTTTCCGGCACGTTTATAAAAGTAGAGGGCAATAGAGATGGCAAATACGAAATAAAAAGCTACCAGGAACCAGTCCAGAGGTGTTAAAGTAGAGACCATGTCTTCATGATGAGTTTATGTTTTTGAACTCCGCAATTTCCAATAGTTCAGAAAGCGGTTTTTTCTCATATCTGAGCAATATCTTTGAATTGGCATAAAAAAACAATTTGTTTTCTGCCTTCTGCCTTCTGCCCTCTGCCCTCTGCCTTACCCCAAAGTAACATCCAATATCATCATTACACAAAAACCAATAATTGTACCTATAGTGGCAATATCTGTATTTCCGGCTTGTTGTGATGAGGGGATCAGCTCTTCAATGACCACAAAAAGCATTGCACCGGCAGCAAAGCCGAGGGCGTATGGAAGAATAGGTTGAATAAATATTACTGCAAGTGCACCGATTACAGCTGACGGAGGGTTCACCAAACCGGATAACTGTCCATAATTGAAGCTCAAAAAACGGGATACTCCCTCTCCTCTCAGTGGCATGGAAACAGCCATTCCTTCCGGTAAGTTCTGAATACTGATACCGATTGCAAGTGCTATAGCAGCCATCACGGTTGCTGAACCTGTGGGGTCAATCCCCGAAGCAGCAGCTCCAAAAAGTACACCCACAGCAAGCCCTTCAGGTATGTTGTGAAGTGTGATCGCCATAACCAAAAGTGTTGCACGACGCCATTTGGTTTGAACTCCTTCAGCAGCATCCTGAGGAAGTCCCAGATGAAGATGAGGTACATAAGCATCCGCCAGACGGATTGTCAAAGCTCCGGATATGAGGCCAACCGTAGCAGGTACCCACATCGTCATTCCCAAACCTTCCGCCATACTCATCGACGGCTCAAGCAGCGACCAGATTGTTGCAGCTATCATAACTCCTGCAGCAAAACCGAGGGCGGCATCCAGAAATTTCCGGCTGATATTTTTTTTCAGAAAAACGACAGCAGCTCCTATCGCAGTCGTAAACCAGCAAAGTGTGCCAGCGTAAAAAGCCTGCCAAACAGGGTGTAGATTAAAAAACCATTCCGAAAACACAAAATTTTCCATACTGCTCCATACCGTTTATGATCATAAAAATTAGATTAAAGTAATATAATAGTTTGACGGATCTAATAAAATGTTTTCATGAGAAGTTGTATATTCTTTTTATGGCAAGCCAAACGATCGAAAACTATATGAAAGCCCTGTTTAAT
>SKZL01000187.1 GCA_007127395.1 Balneolaceae bacterium | reverse complement strand
AAATCGGAAATTAAAATCAGGATAAACGGATGGAACAGAGAATAAATTTTAATAATTAAATCTCTGTCTTGTATACGCCTTTACGGTCTCTCCATCTTGTCTTGCAGGCCTGAATCTCCACTGCATTGCGGCTCTCAATACAGCATCCATCAATCCATACTGTACAAAAGGTAGTTGTTCAAAATTACCCTCATCGTCATACAACCGGATCTCCATGATACTGGCTTCCTCCACATCACCGTTCTCATCCACCAAAAAGTTAACGATCATTTCAAGCTTTCCTCTATACTCTTCAGGAACCCTTTCAGGTGCTAACGCTTCAACAATACGCACTACAGTTGGCGGTATTTGAGGATTACTGACGATCCTGGCTTCACTGCCAGTCAGGCCTGTACCAAATCCCGGATCAAGATCCGGCAGATCAGGAAGATCAAGATCCATATCAAATTCAATTTCAACATCAATAATTTCATCCTGTGGAACCGGAATTGGCATTTGAGGCCGGGGGGGCGGCGGTGGAGATGTCTCCTGCCGGGTTATTTCAATATCATCTAAAACAACAATTTCCTGCTCAAATACCTCAAAATTGAGTGATGGTTCGTATTGGGTAACGGGCCAAAAACGTACCAAAAGAATCATCATCACCAAGACGATGGAAATTGAGCATAGTATCAGAATTCTATATACAGAATCTGGTAACCGTTGATTTTTAGGATATTTATTCAATGAAACGAGTGTTTAAAACGGTGTAATCTAAATAATGAATTTACGCTTATGGATTATTCTCAGAAGGCTATTGATTACAGAATCAATTTACATGCTTCTATTGCAATCATTTAAAAAAGATGTAACCATATGATCTTAACTAAACGCAATTACAGGGTTAACGGTTCAGAGCTTTTCTAATAAAACCGTCATATTCGGATAACTTTTTTATCGCTTCCTCTTTGTCAAGAGACCCAACAGCCATCATTAAAGCCGTCTTTACATGGTTGTCTGCTTTCTCCAGATACACTCCAGCCTGTTGATAATCAACGTCAGCCAGCATCATTAAAATTCTTTTCGCTCTCTCTTCCAGTTTTTTATTTGTTAACTGAAGATCAACCATCACGTTTTCGTAAACTTTACCCAACCGGATCATTGCCCCGGTTGTGAGCATATTCAAGATCATCTTTTGTGCAGTAGCACTTTTCATTCGAGTACTTCCCATAATCACTTCAGGACCGACAGGCACGTCGATCATATAGTCTACATCCAGTTCTACCTGATCAGCAGAAACAGTAGTGATTAATATGGTTTTGCAACCTATCTTTTTCGCTTCCTTCAAGGCACCGTGGACGTAAGGTGTTCTGCCGCTTGCCGCCAATCCGACGATGATATCCGATTCCTTTACATTTTGCTTTACTACTTCCTCCTCACCGAAAGTTTCTTTGTCTTCAGCTCCTTCCTGAGCAACAAACATCGCTTTTTCACCACCTGCAATAAAACCCCTGACAGTCTCCGGATTAGTTCCAAAGGTGGGCGGACACTCAGAAGCATCGAGTACACCTAATCGTCCGCTGGTGCCAGCACCAAAGTATAGAAGCCTCCCCCCTTTTTTCAAACCATTTACTATTTCATCAACAGCATCGGCAATTACGGGCAACTTCTCTTCTACTCTGTAAGCAACAGCTTTATCCTCTTCATTAATCAGTTTAACAATTTGCAATGAATCGGCCAGATCAATTGCTTGTGTTGAAGGGTTTCTCTGTTCTGTTAATAATATTTCGAGCTTTTTAAACAGATCCTGATCTGAATTCACTAATTACCTCTTTCTGATTTTCCACCAGCCACCAATATCCTGATTTCCACTGATCACCGGTTCATTCGACTGATTTTTTTTATTCATCTTAATGAAAGAAGATACGATAGCAATGGCATCCAGTACATCTTTTTTCTCTTTTATCTCCTCAGGTTTATAATTATCCTGAACAAAATGGGTATCGTATACTCCTTCAATAAACGATTTACTGTTCAGGACAAATTTACAAAAAGGGATTGTGGTTTGAACACCACCAATCTCGTACTCTGATAGCGCACGCAACATCTTTCGGATAGCTTGATCTCTATCAGCTGCATGAACTGTCAGCTTTGAGATCATGGGATCATAGTGAATCGAAACTTCACCTCCTTCTTCAATACCTGCATCTACTCTGACTCCGGGACCCGAAGGTATTCGATGCCTTAACAACAATCCAGTACTGGGAAGAAATTGATTCAAAGAATCTTCAGCATAGATTCTGCATTCAATTGCATGCCCTCTCTGTTGAACATCATTCTGGCTGAAAGGCAGAGGTTTACCATTGGCAACATCGATCTGCAGGCCAACAAGGTCAAGCCCTGTAATCATTTCAGTGACAGGGTGTTCAACCTGCAATCTGGTATTCATCTCGAGGAAATAGAATCTTTTATGTTTATCAACCATAAACTCTACGGTACCGGCACCGGTATAATTACAGCTTTTTGCAACGGATATTGCTGCTTCTGCCATCATAGCCCTGAGTTTACTATCGATAATCGGCGAAGGTGCCTCCTCTACAACTTTCTGATGCCTTCTTTGTATAGAACACTCTCTCTCAAAAAGGTGGACTGTCTTTCCTGATTGATCGGCGAAAATCTGAAATTCAATATGTCGGGGTTCTTCCAGATATTTTTCAACAAAAACTCTCTCATCGCCAAATGCATTTTTGGCTTCCGAACGTGCAGTTTTAAAACCTGCTTCAAAAGTGTCCGACTCACGAATAATTCGCATCCCTTTACCTCCACCCCCCGCAGCAGCCTTGATCAGAACCGGGTATCCGATTTGCTCTGCGATCATTTTACCTTCCTCAATATTGCTAATCTCTGATTTACTTCCGGGTGGGTAAGGAACACCACTCTTTGCAATCAATTCACGGGCGCGGGTTTTGTCACCCATCATCTCAATAGATTCCGGTGAAGGCCCGATAAAAA
Organism: Balneolaceae bacterium; assembly: GCA_007127395.1. Taxonomy (GTDB): domain Bacteria; phylum Bacteroidota; class Rhodothermia; order Balneolales; family Balneolaceae; genus Rhodohalobacter. The sequence goes on along the minus strand of SKZL01000187.1, from coordinate 4,782 downwards.
TAAAACCTTCATCACTGCATCTTCTGGCAAAAGAAGCATTTTCACTCAAGAATCCATAACCTGGATGTATCGCATCTGATTCAGTTAGTCTGGCAGCTTCAATGACTTTATTCTGATTTAGATAAGTATCAGTTGATGAAATACCTTCCAGAGGAACCGATTCATCGGCAATCAAGACATGAGGTGATAATTGATCAACATCTGAGTAGATTGCGACAGTTCCGATTCCTCTCTCTTTACAGGTTCTGATAATTCTGACTGCAATTTCACCCCGGTTGGCAATCAGCACTTTATTAATTTGACCCATTTAACTTAAAAAAGATTGTCTTTTAAAATTTTTGGGAGAAGATCCCACATATTCTCCGCCTCTTCATTCCAAACGTAGTGCTCATGCTCAATAAATTTTAACCATAGAATATCACTCATCTTGTGAGTATCCCCTTTGGTCGGATCATTTGCATAATTGAGCAGACGTATATCAACTGCACTGATCATTTTAAGCAGTTTTTCATCAGAAAGGTTTGGAATAAATTCAACAGGATTGTTAAAATAGACATTATCATCAAAAAACTCATCCATATGTACCCTGATGTCGTAATATCCACATAAACCTATCACTTTATGAAAATTTGTCGGGTATTTTAATGCCATCAGCAATGCGCAGTAAGCACCGATAGCTGCTCCTGCATTGATTACATAGGGATTTGAGTTTTCTTCAGATATAAAGGGAAGGAGTTCATCCATAATATAGGATTGATATTGAGAAAAACGTTCTATTCTGGATACAGGATCAATTTCACTATTCATGAAACTCTCTTGAGCGAAATCTTCAATACAATATATTTGATTGTAGCCCTCATCAATCTGTTCTTCCAGAATTGCAATCCCCCCTTGTTCTTCCCATTCTAAAAGATCCCCATGAGCTGTTGGATAGATAATGACAGGAGTACCCTCAGTTCCATATATATTAACTCTCATTTTTTTCCCCATACTGGGACTGATCCATGATTTCTCTTTTCTCTTCATACCCTTTCTCTTTTTTTTTAGTTAGGCAAAGAATAACCACTATATATTATTAAGATATACAAAATAATGAAGAGCGAAAGCGCTTTTTTGCTGTTAAAAAAGCAGATATAAAAATTATATTCTAAGAAGAGCTTTTGGAAGTATCGAAAACTTCTCAGTTGAATTGAGGTATGCTCGTTTTGTGAAGACTTGATATTGATTCTCTTCGATCTTATCCAGAATTTTGCTGTAATTTTCTCTGGCTAGGATGACCGGCAATCTGCTGTCCCGATTTAACATCGGAATTCCCTGGTCAGAGTTATCGTAGTATGATCTTGCTCTCTCTATTTGGAATTTCATCAATTGAGCAAATGATTCACTGCAATTGTGATCAAACAATTCATTTTCATCTATTCCATAAGTTTTAAGATCTTCTTGTGGAATATAGATTCTTCCGCGATTAAGATCTTCACCTATATCACGCAGAATATTGGTAAGCTGCATTGCAATGCCAAGTTCCACCGCATGGTTTAGAGCTTTTTGATCAGAATATCCAAAGACTTCACTGGTCATCAATCCAACAACAGATGCTACTTTATAAGAATATTCATAAAGTTCATCGAATGTCTCATATCTATCTTTTGTCAAGTCCATCTTGACCCCATCCAAAAGAGTTAATGGGAGTTCAATAGATATTTTGTTACTGTTCAGAACATCAGAGAACGCTATTAATATTGGATCACTGTATTCTACACCTCTATACGTACTAATCAATTTTACTCTGAATTTCTCCAGCCTGGACTCAACATCACTTATACAGATCTTCTTTTTTGCGATCAGGTCATCGGCATCATCGACCAAATTATCCAGATATCTGCAAAGTCCATAAATTGCAAAAATACTCCTCTGTTTCTGATAGGGAAGAAACCGTGTAGCCATGTAAAATGTTTTCGCATACTTCCTGGTGATCGCCCTGCAATGAGAATAGGCCATTCTCAACTCTGAATCTCGTACTTCTGATATGACTGCATGATGGAAGTTGGTCTTCTCATAGAGAGGCCTGAGGAGAGTGTATGGTAATTTCAGAAGATTTGACATCTATTCGTTGCCATTGCAATGATTCGCATTCATGGTAAATAATGTTTTTTTAAACTCAAATAGTTCCTTTAAAATTAAATTTTGACAAGAAAATTGATGATGAATCTTTATTTAAATTATATCCAATTGATATTATTAGATATAAAATTGATTATTTAAAAAAAGAATTGAGTTCTTGAAAGGTTATTTTTATTAAATAAAAAAGATCCTTTAAAGTCCACCGGATAAAATATCGGATTGAAGTTGCAGTTCATGGAGTGTAATTCTCTGATAGCTTTGATGAGAGATATATTGCGCCAGTAGCTCGGCTGCTATGAAATCATTGAACAGACCTGCCAAAAGTAAATAGTAGCCATCCTCAAACTCAATCCGTATTTCAGTCAAACCGAAATCGTTCCAGGTCTCTAACGCTTCTTGAGCGTCTTCTTCAGTGTTGAACCGGCCAAAAAAGAGACTCCAGGAAGGCTCGTCAGGGTCATAGTCAGGTTGAACATCGAACAACCGATTATCAATTTCAGAGTGGTAGTAATAATGATAGATTTGGTTTGGTAGTTGGCTTAGTCTCCATAATACAGCTGAATCCCGATCATCGAAGCGGCCTGATGTGACCTTCCATCTGATCCATTGATTGCCGTCCGATTCAACAAAAACCGGGATGATCTGTAAATGACTAATTTGACTTCTTAACCTTCTTAGGTTTTGTTGAGCTAAGGCAGATTGATCATTTGTTACCAATACCACAGAATGAAACGGTTCCGCTTTAGGAAGTTGTGGTAAAACAGATGAAAAACGGACTCTGGAGAGAGCTAAAACGTCAACTGCTTCCAAAATCATCCATTCATTGTTATCGAATAAAATTCGGTAAGGAATATCCGGTGTTCCCAATCCGGGTGCTACATTAAAGACCATATCAAAATTCTGATAAAAGTTTTCCCTGGATGGAATTAGTATATATCTCACATAATGTATTGGGTTGGATATAAAAGTAATGTAATCGTTTTCGTAGGGAAGAGAAAAATCACGGATTCTGCCATGCAGAGCAACAACCGGGAAAGCGGTACCATCATCCGCCAAAACCCGGTCAGTGCTTGATGTGATCTCTCGAAGAAACATGGCTGCTTGAAGGTGTGGATTCGTTCCACCATAAATCAGATCCGGCAAAACAGTTCTATCCTGGAATCCGTCGATCCTTGGGTCAAAACGAAAATCCATTTGCCGGTTCCTATCCAAAATCATTGAGCTGCCCATGACTGATTCAGTTGAGGACTCTTGAGGTATATTTCTCTCTGTTAAAAATTCATCACGGATCGATACAGATTCAACAGATCTCCCGGTAGAAGTACTTCGCCTGAATGGTGAATCCTCTGATGCACGAAGAAGACGGTCTTGTTCACTTCCGGTTAGTATCCTCAATACTACATCAGGGACTTTTTGAATGGTCAGCTCATATGCAGAACCCTCAACCATTGTTGATTCATATTGAAAATACTTGTGGGTAAACCAGATTGAGATCAACGACATCAAAATCACAATAAAACCGGTCACCCAACGAGGCATCAATTCTCTTATAAATTGAATAATCCCGAATAAACAGGTAATACAGAGCAACATAAAAAATTCAGTTGCTAAAATTGGTAGATTTTCACGTGTAATGTTAAACAGTATTATAAAAACAGGTAGCAGAATAATGTATAGCTTCAGTGGTTGTCGAAAAGATGAAAATATCAGCTTGATCAAAAAAGGTGAAATTGCAAATATGATGACCAAAAAATCGTAGAAATTTCTCAAAAAGAAGAAATCCTGTTGAACCGCAGTTACATTCCCAATAGCCCTGGTCTGTATAAGGCGATAATTGAAATTAGCGTTATCTAAAAAATCAAAAATATGGCTTGTAAACAGTTGATTGACAAAAAGGTAAAGCAAGAATGAAGCGATAGGCAATATGGTAAACATGAACGCTGTTGAAAGCGATTTACCGATAAATGCTTTGCGCATATTCCCTTCCCTGAAAACAGCCTTAAAACCCTTTACTTCAAATATATTTTGAAATTCAAGATTACGGCTGGTAATCAACAAGATGACAGGCAGGATGAATATGAATAGCCAAATAAATGTAAAATCTACAAATATTAGCAACATATAAAAAAGGCCGGCCATAGCTATATTGTAAGTATCAGATTGTTCAATATATTTTAACAGATGATAAAAGAGTCCGAGAATCACCAATATCATCATATATGATGAAGTACCTGATATTACCAAATAGATCATTCCGGAGTTCAAAAAAAAGAAAAGTGTAAGCCCCACAAAAAACAGAGGGTGCATATCAGCTCTTTTGCTGAGTTGCCAAAGATACCCAAAAATGATTGTGACACCGGCTGTGGAGGCCACCATTGGAGACATGATCCCGAAAACAGGAAAAAGAATCAATACAATCTGAAAAGGAACAACAGGGTATGTAATCCCGATGGTTGGAAGCTTAGGGAAATATCCATCATGAACAATTTGTGCTTTGGCAATATAAAACAGGCTCTCTATCGTAAAGTAATCTTCGCTTGATAAAAAAAATGCAATCACCAGAAGCCAAATAAACAGTGCCAAAGAGCAAAACCATCCAATGGTTGAAATTTTGATCATTATTTTTTTACATTTACCGATGAGATGCCGTGTGTGGTTTTT
>SKZL01000300.1 GCA_007127395.1 Balneolaceae bacterium | reverse complement strand
GATTTATGATTTACATCTACACAGATTTGATCATAATTTTATCCTTCAACTTACCGTTTCTCACATTTTCTTTACATAGAACTCTTAAATTAACCATTTATTCAAAACAATTAATTTCACTGCATGATTCGGCAAATTACCAATTTATCCCTTATCACCTCATTTTTCTTACTGATATCCTGCGCAGGTGAGAAATCTGCACCTCAATTATCTGAATTTGAAATTGAACATGGAATAGGGCCTGTAACTGAGGAAGTTCAGATCAGTGATGAGATTGATCCGGAGCTTGCTGACCGTGGCGAACAGGTATTCAGGGGACTCTGTGTCATGTGCCATAATGAAGTTGACTCCTCTATTGCTCCATCCATGAAAGGGATACTCGACAATCGTTCACCTGAATATGTCATGAATATGATTTTGAATCCTGTCGGCATGTCCAGAAGGCATCCGTCCAGAACAAATCAACAAGAGAGCTATTTTACATCCATGCCTTTTCAATCCGTCTCTTTAGATGATGCAAGGGCTATTGTTGAATATTTCAGGTTAGCAGATTCTGAAAATCCATAATATATTCAGCAAACAAAACTTCTTTTTTTATTCATTATGGGTCTCAGATTTGTACTAAATCAAATAGTAGTTTTCTTCTTTTTATTTATCTCCATTCATTCAACAATCAATGCTCAGGAATTACATTTGAATGAATCTAACGACTCAATCGCAAAGTCGATCACTTTTTTTGCCTCATTTGATAATGGATTTGATGCAGATTATTCGGAAGGCGACTCTACGCTATATATTGCTTCAAGCTGGTCCGACCGTGTAAACTTTGAACCTTTTGATCGGCAAACAGACCATCTGACGATTCTGCAGGGTGAGGGGAGATATAATCATGCTCTAAGAATCAATAATGGTTATTCTCCGGTCTATTTCTATCGTGGAGAGCAGAATATGCCTTATCTTACTCAAAACTGGAGCGGAACGGTTTCATTTTGGTTGAAACTTGATCCCACTGAGGACCTGGCGCCAGGTTATTCAGACCCAATTCAGCTGACCACACGTAGCTGGAATGACGGAGCCCTCTATGTAGATTTCACCAATGAAGAGCCCAGAAGATTCAGGTTTGCCTTTTTCCCCGACCGTGATATTTGGGATCCGCAAAAACGGGAATGGGAAGAAGTTCCAGTGAATGAGTGGCCCATGGTCGTTGCAGATGGGCTTCCTTTTAGCCGTGATCATTGGACTTTTATCGCTTTTTCATTCAGAAACTTCAATACCGGTATCGCAGATTCAGTAGTGGATTGTTACATAAATGGTGAATATGTGGGTTCACTAACCCAAATCGAGCAAACCATCACATGGCAACCTGATGAGATCGCCATCTGGCTCGGTTACAATTTCAGAGGGCTTTTTGATGAGCTTACCATTTTCAACAGAAATCTAACCGATGAAGAGATAAAAAAGATATTTTCACTCGAAAAAGGGATCTCTACCATCCTGTCATCTGCACCATGAACTCCCAACAGAAAAGTTGGTGACAGTTGATCCGCTCCAATCTACAACCTTAAACTCTGATAGACGCAGGGACAGTCTTCAGGCTCAACTATGTGCTCTAAATTCAAAACCTGAACCCGAAACCGGTGGTTAATAATTAACTATTAACACTGATTGCCGATATAAAAATTGTGCTAAAATCACTAAAGGATTTGTATTCAGGCCGTCATCGAAAAGATCTTATTCAATCTCTCTCTTTGTTTCTCAACAGTCCATTTGATCGACTCCAGATTTTCATCCTTGTATGCTTTCTGATCAGATATCATGAGACACTCCTCCATTCCTTCTTCAATATTTTTTCTCATTTTATCCAGCTTTTTAAACTCACTGCTTTCAGAATCAATATCTTTCAACCCAGACTCCATATAATCAACATATAGCTCAATCTCTTTCGCAAACATATGTGGACGATCCTCAGATACCAATGATTCACTACGACCATAGATATGATCCGCCATCTCTTTCAGGCTGTAAGTTCTGTTAAACCATGCGATATTGGGTCCGGGGCATATCTCTTGGCGTCCATACGACGGCTTCTCCAAGCCCAGCCGGATCAATGCGCCAGAACCCAGATTGACACATAGACACGATTTTTCAATCACTCTCTCTTTTTCAGCTTCTTTTTCCAATTCTGACTTATCACTCTCTTCAATCTGTTTGATTTTCAACAGTTGATATTGTGAAGATGCAGTACAGATCGGTTCTTCCGTGAATTCCGTATTTGTAACCAGGAATTCTTTTGGGCATGCTGAACCCGGATTTCCCTCACGAGCTTTTTGTATTGTGAAAATTTGAGCACCGGATCCTCTGATATTGTTAAATGGAACACCCAGTGGTGAAACATTACTCAGATACAAGTCTCTATCCTCTGCATCTGCCAACAGTTTTTCTGTCTCACTATCCACACATGTAGCCTCCGGAACCAGTAAAAACGGACTCCCCCATCCGGTTGCATCCATTTGGTAATCATCCATCAACCTTCTAACCTCTCCGTGAGTACCTATTCCGCCCTGCACCGTAATTTTGGGTTCTGCCACTTTCTGGCCAACCAACCGGTCACCCCAACCATTGGATTCATAAAAACTGGTGATCAAAGGCTTAAAGTTTTCAACAAGCTCATCTCTTTTATCCCTGAACTCCTTCAACAATACAGGAAGTAAAAGGCCATCAGACACAAATGCATGACCACCGCAATTCAAACCTGACTCTATACGAAACTCGGCAATTTCAAGACCTTTTTTTGCAAGAAATTTTCCCTGGATCAAAGCTGATCTGAAATCACTTACCTTTAGAACGATCTTCTTTTTGATCTCCCCGGCCTGATTTCTGTAAAAATCTTTGAATTCTGCCAGATAGCTATATAATCTTGGATTGAAACCGGCAGAGAGTACCAGTGCTGAATTCAACTTGCTGTTAGCATAACCCCTCAAGGCTGCACTTGCATCACTGAATATGGGATCTTTATCACCACTGTTTTTACTAACTCGCAATGCGTCTACTTTCGACATGATATTAACATCGATTGAACCTGAAACCATCATTTCAGTTAATTCATTTGCCTTTTTTGTAAAAGAACCATCACTTTTCAAACCTGCCAGATAATCATAAGCCTGTCTCAATACACTAGAATCTGGCATCAGATTAAAATAATGATCCTTCTCACTGCCTGAGAAAAAGGGTAAATTTTTAAGGTCGTTAAATTTCTTCTCTACGATTTCATTTACAGTGTCGAGGTAGGCCGTAATCCGCAAAGCTCTGCCATCTATCTCAGATCTTGCAATACTCTGATACGGCAAATCATACAACTCACTGTAATATTTTCTGATTTTTTCACATAAAATGTCATCAACCACTGATATAACAGAGTCGATACCCAGTTGCCCAACTCTTATTGGGCTGTCGATTGAGTGACCAGTACCCATAACCGGTATGTGAAAGGTATGATTGGTTTGAACCATAGTGTTTTCCCTTATTCTTTAAATAGGTTTTCTCTGTTAGTTTTAAATGACACAAACAACTTATTTCTAGTTGTTAATAACAGGTGAAAATATAATTGATATTTTGGTTAAACGCATCTTTAACTCTTTAATTGTCACTATTAGCCTGTTAAGTGATCCATAAAATGTTACCTATAAATTAATCTGAAGGGAATTCTATGAAGATTTCGACCAAGCACATGACAGCACTCTACAATTTAAGTTCGATTCAGTTTAATGCACTGGAGATGCACTCATTCCTGAATCTAATTAACATTGTATCACTACAGTTAGAACTCCTTCAATCCGAACTGGATCATAATCATTTAATTAAACCACTGCTGGATCAAACCAGGGATCTTACATTTCTGATTAAAAAAAGACTTCACAGAGAGTATCTGCCTGATCATTTAAAGAAATTGGAGGATTCTGTTTTGGATCTGATCAGTGAACTGGAAAAGACTCATGCAGATGATTCTGATTTTGAAATGGCCATTAAGGAAGCACGTGAAATATTTGAAGATGTTTTTAAAGTAATGGGGGTCCGTATTGCTGAATTGACAGATTATAATAAAAAACCATCTAAGTGGCTTTTCTATACAAAAAATGAGTTTGAGCAGGATTTTGAACTCTTTTTCCATGCTGTTGAAAAAAATAGCAGAGGCAAATATCGCATCGTTCACAATATTGCCGAACAAGAGCCAACTGATTATCTGATTCGATTTGAAATTAACAGTGAGCTTGATGGCGAGAGATTGGCCATGCCAATAATATTCAAGGATGTGATACGTGATCTCATAGCCAATGCCAGAAAATATACTCCTCCCGGTGGAACAATATCCATCCTCATTCATCAAACAAAAAAATCGATAAAATTTACTGTCTCAGATGATGGTGTTGGAATTCCTGCAAACGAAATGGATCATGTATTTGAATATGGTTACAGAGGCTCAAATGTGAAAGACCGGCCAACCATGGGTGGTGGTTTTGGCCTGACCAAAGCACTCTACACTACGGTACAATTCAATGGAGATATGTGGATTGACTCTGAGCTCAACAATGGAACCAGCATAACAATTGAATTACCCGTTCCTGATAAACTGCTAATCCAAGAGTAATTTAACTCTTTCCTATCTTAATATTATTTTCGGATTTAATTGAACTCTTTGTTGAAATCATTGACAAACTTCTCTCACTATAAAACTCTGTTTTTTCGAATAACAGCTTCTTTTCTTACTATAGTTGCATCCTTAAAATCAAAACCTCCATTACTAACTTAGATATATGAGAACCTTCATCATTTTTGTCACATTATTTTTACTGAACCCATTCATTATATCTGCTCAATCTGGCAACAGTGAAACACAAATAAACATTAATCACATTGCAATTGCTGTTACAGATCTTGAAGAGAGCGAAATTTTTTACCGTGATGTGATCGGATTAAAACAGATTCCTGAGCCATTTGGACTGGGAATGCATGCATGGTTTCAAATAGGCGAATCTCAACTGCATATCATCCGAGGTGCTACTGAACGGAAAGAGCGAAATAAATATAACCATCTCTGTTTCAGTGTCACTGATTTGGATCAATTTATTGACCGGCTTGAGTTACACGGTGTGCAATTTTCTGATTGGGATTTGAATCCCGGTGAAATAACCATACGAGTTGATGGAGTACAACAGATCTACTTCACTGACCCTGACGGTTACTGGATCGAAGTGAATGATGAAACTTGATCGATATCTCTACAGATCTATTCAATAGGTTCCAGCCTTGCTGAAAAATGACGAAGAACAGCAGGTTCTGAAATGACTTTATAACCCTTTAGCTGATCGCTTTGATGATAGGTGTGTATCACCGCCTCTGCCAGATAATCGACATGGCTCTGTGTATAAACCCGCCTTGGTATAGCCAGACGCACAAGCTCCATCTCTGCCGGTTTCTCAGTTCCATCCGGTTGAAGTCCGAACATGACACTTCCAATTTCAACAGCACGAATTCCGCCCGTTAAATAGAGTGCATTGGATAAACTCCATGCCGGATATTGTAGCGAAGGAATATGCGGAAGCATCTGGCGTGCATCGATGTAAACAGCGTGTCCGCCGGTCGGTTGTACGATTGAAATTCCTGCATTGCTTAACTTTTCACCCAGATAGGCTGTTGATCGAATACGATATCTCAGATATCCTTCATCCAATGATTCATATAACCCAATAGCTACAGCTTCCATATCATAACCGGCCATTCCTCCGTATGTCGGGAATCCTTCTGTCAGAATGGTTAAACTTCTGCTTTTTTTGGCCAGTTCATCATCATTCAATGCCAGAAATCCTCCTATATTGGACATACCGTCCTTTTTTGCACTCATCGTGCAACCATCTGCATAACTGAACATCTCTTTGGCTATTTCAATAGGCGTTTTCTCCTCGTAACCTTTTTCCCGCATCCTTATGAACCAGCTATTTTCTGCAAATCGACAAGCATCGATATAGAATGGTATTTTATGTTTTCTTGCAATTGAAGAGACCTCTTTCACATTCTCCATACTCACAGGCTGACCTCCTCCTGAGTTGTTCGTTGTAGTCAGCATAATGGCAGGTATCTTATCCCGTCCATACTCCTTAATCACAGCTTCAAGTTTATCCGTATTCATATTCCCTTTAAAGGGATGAATTGTCTGTGGCTGCTTCCCCTCATCAATAACTAAATCAAGAGCGACTGCACCATTGTGTTCCACATGAGCTCTTGTTGTATCAAAATGGGTATTATTTGGAATGACATCACCCTTTTTGGCAATCGTGGTAAACAGAATATTTTCGGCAGCCCTCCCCTGGTGAGTAGGTATCACATGTTTGAACCCTGTGATATCCTGGACAGCAGCTTCAAATCGGTAAAATGATTCTGAGCCTGCATATGATTCATCACTTGCAATCATTCCGGACCACTGTGCGGCAGACAATGCCCCGGTACCGCTATCCGTCAGAAGATCAATCAGGACATTTTTCGCTTTCAATAAAAAAGGATTATAGCCAGCATCCCTCAATAACTTCTTACGCTCATCCATCGTCGTAAAGCGAATAGGCTCAACAGACCTGATTCGAAATGGTTCAATAATGGTTTCGCTTTTAAAGTCTTTCAGATTCATACACCGTTCTCACTCTGTTATATCATTTAATCAATTGCCCTAAAGAGGATTGTACCTTTCAAAATAGCTCAAATCTGACTTGAATAGAAAATTAAAACCTAAAAGATAAACCCGGAAGCACTCTCCACGCGAGTCGAATAAATTTATTATTAAAAGATAAAATAGTCTTCTATCTTATAGTTGTATTTTCCTTAATAGATTTGCACCCCACAAAACTACATTACTTAAACATAAACATTCAAAACTCATTAGAAATGAACCCTCATTCAACAGAACCGTCCATTACCAAAGAAACGACTGTCGGTGAAATTGTCGCGAATAACTATCTGGCAGCAGAAATATTTACCAAATATGGCATTGATTTTTGCTGCGGTGGTGGAATATCCCTTCAAAAGGCATCGGAAAAGTCTGCTCTTCAAAGCGACAGATTGATCTCTGAACTCAATCAAATTGGGAAAAAGGAGTCCGGCTTGAATCAAAATTTTGCTGCCTGGGAGATTGATTATCTGATTAAACATATCATTCAAACCCATCACCGGTTTGTCCGGATAAAAACGGAAGAGATCTCTTTGTATGCAAAAAAAGTAGCCCGGGTGTATGGGGAACAATACCCGGAGAATATTACCATATCAGAAAATTTTGAATCCCTGTCGGCTGAATTGATGCAACATCTTTTGGATGAAGAGAATATAGTTTTTCCATTGATCTCTGAAATTGCTGCAAAAAGAAAAAGTGGTCAAGAAGTCCCAAGTGATCTGGTAGAGAAATTACAGAATGAACTGATTCATATGGTGAGTGACCATGATGGTGCAGGACAGGCTATAAAAGAGATCAGGGAATTGAGCAATCAATTTACACCACCTTCAGATGCTTGTACAACGTATAGAATACTATATAAAAATCTGGAACTTTTTGAAGAAGATCTCCACATGCATGTTCATCTTGAAAATAATATTCTGTTCAAAAAAGCAGAACAGTATATCTGATCCGGTAAAACCGCTGTCATTGTAAAAAATGAGAGCGGTTTACCAATCAACCCTTTTAAATGACTTTATCTAAGACACTTAATAATCAAAGAGGAGAAACTCTATCTGCATCGAATCTTTTTATTTT
>SKZL01000131.1 GCA_007127395.1 Balneolaceae bacterium | reverse complement strand
TTGCAACTACTGGTTGGAATTGGCGCATCCGCGGAGATTATGGTTGATGCCCATCCGCATATTGGAACGAATAAACTGCCTCCGATCATTGCTTCGATGCGAAAGTGTATTCTGAATCATGGGGGAGAGATTCATTTTAATACCAGGGTAACAGACCTGCTGATTGAATCCGGGCAGATTAAAGGTGTGAGGACAGCTCAGGGTGAAACATTCCGGTCGGAGCAGGTAGTTTTGGCTACCGGTCACTCCGCCAGGGATATTTTTGAACTGCTGCACCGGAATAAGATTGAACTGGAAGTAAAGCCGCTTGCCATCGGGGTAAGGGTTGAGCACCCTCAGGCTCTGATCGATTCCATCCAATACGGTTGTGATACCCGGGGCGAATATTTACCGCCATCCCCATACTCTGTATCAAAAAAAGTGGGTGGAAGGGGTGTCTATTCATTCTGTATGTGTCCCGGCGGGGTTATAGCGCCTTGTGCCACGAGTCCGGGTGAAATCGTAACCAACGGATGGTCATCATCCAGGCGAGCCAGGGCAACGGCGAATTCAGGTATCGTAGTGGAGTTGCGTTTAAGTGATTTTGAACCGTTTGCAGATCAAGGGCCACTTGCAGCTGTCGCATTTCAAAGTGCAATTGAAAAAAAGGCCTGGGAGTTAGGAGGGCAAACACAGACTGCACCCGCACAGAGGTTAATGGATTTTGTCGATGGAAAACGATCTGCAGACTTGCCTAAAACCTCCTATGCACCGGGAATTCGTTCTGTAATGCTCAAAGAGGTTCTGCCTGATTTTATCCATGACGCACTTGTAGACGGATTTAAGAAGTTCGATCAATCGATGCGTGGGTATCTCACCAATGATGCAGTTGTACATGCACCTGAGAGCAGGACATCCTCACCCGTTCGGATACCGCGTGACCCGAAAACCTTTCAGCATATTCAGATCAGTGGACTCTATCCGTGTGGTGAGGGTGCAGGTTATGCCGGAGGCATTGTATCTGCTGCGATGGATGGTGAAAAATGTGCTCTTGCACTGTTGAGAAACCTGGATCAGAGTTGAATCCAGGATTTCGTCTCATTTCCCCTGTAAACTTCTGTGACCAGGCGGTTCACACCGGCGGCTTCATCAGCGGTGATTAATGGCAGGTTTCCCTCTCCGCTAACAGCATCAAAAAAGAGCTCAAGAGGGTGTTTCCAGCCATCGGGGAGATCTGTCCACGGTTCATTTGCATTGGTATCCCAATCCGGAATATTCAGGTAAAGCTGCCCATTTGTAATTCTGGCATGCCCTTTAGTGCCGGATACTTCAAGTTGATTTGGATTGGCATGATCCACCCATCCGCCTGCCACAGTTGCTACTGCACCAGAATCAAAAACCACCATACCTTCACCATATTCATCACAACCGGGATAGCGCGCAATTGCCTGCTCGATATGACCGGTGCATGATACAGGTTTATCATCCTTCATCAGCCAGAGGAGAAGGTCAAATACATGAGAGCCCAAATCTCCAAATGCGCCAACTCCGGCCTTTTCTACATCAGCCATCCAACGCCATTCGCCATCAAACCAGCCGCCGATCGCTCCACTATGCACATTGCTGAGCCGTAATCGGGTAATTTTTCCGAGTGTACCATCCTGAATCAATCTCTGAACCATCAGATTGGCAGGATTACTCCTCATAAAATAACCAGTCTGAAAAAGAACTCCGGCATTATTGACTGCATTTGCGATGGTTTCAGCCTGGCTGCCGTTCAAGCCCACCGGTTTCTCTGCAAAAATGTGTTTACCTGCCCTGGCTGCTGCCGGTACCAGATCGATGTGTTTGTCGGTAATTGAACAGATTACGACACCGTCCACCTCCGGGTCATTAAAAATTTGATCCGGGCTCTCTGCAATCTCACCTCCGGTCACTTCCTGTCTGCGCCGGGCAGTATCAGGGTTGGAATCCCACTGATATTTAGTGACTACATTTTCAGCTCCGGCCATTCTTTCTGCAAAATTGGGCGCGTGAATATGTTGGCCGCCTACCATCGCCAGTACAATATCCCTATTATTTGATCTTTTTGCCGGATGGGCGCCGGCCAAAGAAGAGAGGGCAAATGGTGAAACCGCTAAAGCTGTTGCTCCTGCAGCCAGATTTCGCAAAGCGGTTCTTCTTGTCATTGTACCGGTATTTTCAGATAATGAAAAAGTATTTATTCTTTTAGTCATATCAGTGGTCGTTATTAATTTGGACTGATTATTTGATATTGCCAGGTTATGTATGTCTGGAATTCAATTAAAATAGAAAGCAAATTGAATGGTTTCAATAAAAGATGAAAAATCGGATATCGCATTACTCGTTTATAAATGAATTGAGTTGGCAAATGAAACGTATTCAATCAATCGAATAAATTTCTCAAATAGTAAAAGAGAAGTTGGTTTATTTACCGAATGTAAGGACTTTTACGGGGTCTGTTTTAGCAGCTACACGAGCCGGAATCCAGGATGCAAGTGCACATAGTACGATTGTAATAGTGCTCACGATGAGAAAATCCGAAAGATGTGGTTCAACAGGTGCAGTACTCATATAGTAGTTCTCTTCTGAGAGTGGAATGATTCCAAAACTGGTTTGCAGCCAGTAAAAAAGGAGAGATATAGCAATACCCAGAATTAAACCGGTGATTGCAACAAAGAGACCTTCAAGCAGAAATATTTTTCGAATAGTACGGCTCTTGGCGCCTATCGTTTTCAATATACCGATGTCCCGTACCCTTTCCAGCACCATCATCAACACGGTGCCGATTAAATTGAAGGCAGCTACAATAATCATTACACCAATGACCAGGGGGATGGTCTCTTCCTGGAGGTCGACCCATGCAAAAATATTTCTATATCTTTGATAGATCGTTTCTGTGACTAAAGGAAAACGTACATTTGCTTCAATGTTCTGATGTGTTTGTTCAATTCGCCGGGAATCTGATACTCTGATTTCAATATGGCTGGCCTGACGCGTGGAGATATCAAACAGCGGCCGAACCGATTCAATATTGGTGAGTGCGAAATTATCATCAAAACGTGCAAGGCCTGTCTGATAAATTCCGGTAAGTGTAAATTGCCGTATCTCAGGTGAATTGAACGGTGTAGGCATTCCATCGATTGCATATACAGTGACCCTGTCACCAACACCGGCTCCAATCGTGTTAGCCAATGCCGATCCAAGTATAATGCCGTTTAGTCCGGTTTCCTGGATCGATATATCGTATTCACCATCAATGATGTAGCTTCTAAGGTCAGTAATATCCCCGGCCACCGGTACACCTTTTATCGCAGAACCACTGACGTCGGCCGCCGATTGAATCATAACCTGGCCAACGATAACAGATTGAGCCTCATATACATTATCAAAATTACCGAGAAAAATTTGAAGAGTATCAGCACGTGAAATCTGTTCACCGATATAGGAATTGACAGTGATATGCGGTGCGAAACCTACAATTTTTTCATTAATGGTAGATTTAAATCCATGAACAATGGATAGAGCAATCAGTAAACCGGCTGAGCCGATCGCTACACCGGCAATTGCCATTATTTTAATAAAGGAGAGAAAGCGTGAGTCCCGCTTAGTACTTTTAAAATATTTCCCCGCTATGTACCAGCTAAAATTCATTACAGATAATTATGTAGGTAAATAAGGGAATGTTAAGAAAAGCTTCAGGTCAATTTTTCGACTCATTCAGGCCTCATCAATGGAAAAAAGAGAACATCCCGGATCGAATCCGAATTGGTCATAATCATTGCGAGCCTGTCTATGCCGATACCGATACCTGCGGTGGGTGGCATACCAAATTCAATAGCCCTCAAAAAATCCTCATCCAGAGTCATCGCTTCATCATCACCTTTCAACCCTAAACGAACCTGGTCTTCAAAACGTCTGCGCTGATCTTCAGGATCATTCAATTCAGAGAACGCATTGGCGATCTCTTTGCCGTTGCAGATCGCTTCAAACCGTTCAACCAGGCCCTCTTTAGTCCTGTGTTTTTTGGCGAGTGGACTCATTTCAACCGGATAATCGGTAATAAATGTAGGCTGAATTAATTTACCTTCAACATATTCACCAAAAATTTCATCTATCATTTTACCTTTTCCGGAACCCTCTTCCAGGCTGATATTCAGCTCTTTTGTAATTTTACGGATCTCATCTTCACTTTTATCAGAAAGATCGTATCCGGTTTCATTACGAATGGCTTCATACATCGCAATTCTTGGCCAGGGGCTCTTGAAGTCGATCATGTGCTCACCTACTTCTACTTTAGTTGATCCATGAAGGGAAATTGCAACATGTTCAATCATTTTTTCCATGAATTCCATCATCCAGATATAGTCTTTATAGGCGACATAGAGCTCAACCTGAGTGAATTCAGGGTTATGGAATCTGGAAAGGCCCTCATTTCTGAAATCTTTGGAGAATTCGTAAACACCGTCAAATCCACCAACGATCAATCTTTTCAGATAGAGTTCATTGGCGATCCGCAGATATAACTGCATGTCGAGAGCATTATGGTGTGTTACAAATGGACGAGCAGCTGCACCGCCATAAATAGGTTGCAAAATGGGTGTTTCAACCTCCAGGTAGCCGAACTGATTCATGTAATCTCTCATGGTCTGAACCATTCGGGTTCTTTTGATGAAAGCATCACGAACGTCGGGGTTTACAACCAGATCAACATAACGCTGCCTGTATCGTAACTCTTTATCTGCAAAGGCATCATAAGTGACATTTTCTCCATCTTCATTTTCAACTTCCTTAGGTGTTGGCAGAGGCCTTACAGTTTTTGTCAGAAGCTCAAAAGACTCTGCATGAACGGTTATTTCACCAGTTCTGGTTTTAAAAACAAAACCTGAGATACCAACAATGTCACCAATATCAACATATTTTTTAAAGAGAGTATTATACTCTTCAGTGCCCACATCATCCCTGCGAATATAAACCTGGATGGTATCTGTGGAATCTCTTAACGTAAAAAAAGAGGCCTTTCCCATAATTCTGCGGGTCATGATTCGACCAGCGATAGATACGGGTTCCGTATTATCAGTTTCCGGATTTTCACGGATCAATTCAGGAGTATTGAGAATTTCTTTAGCTTTGTGCGTTATATCATAATGATAAGGGTATGGATTGATACCCAGCTCTCTCAATTGTGTTAACTTTTCAAGTCTGACCTGTTGCTGTTCACTTAATGATGGTTCAGGGTTACTCATCCGATTTAAAATTTCACATATTTTGGTTGAAAATTCGCTTTAAAGATAAAGAATTATGATGGTAATTGGCATCGTAACTTTTAACTGTTGGAATGATTCTCAAACAAAAAAATCATTGCCGTGTATGAAAAGTAAATGGTAGTTTTAGTTAAGCCACTTTAAAATGAGTAACAGAATTAAACATAGTGCATTACCGGAGGATATTGTCGTCTCATTTGAGCTATTTTCGGGCAGTTCAATGGAGAGGGATCATGATGAATCAGAAGCAATTTCTGGATCAACGCTGATTCGCAGAATGGCGAGTAAATATTTATCGGTCAATATATTAGAGATTTATACTCCTAAAAATGAGAAACCAAAAGCATTTGTTGGTGATAGTGAAATATCGATCAGCTTTTCACATACCAAAAATGCAATCTCAGCGGCGATCTCCTTCGAATACATTGTAGGTTGTGATACAGAACAGATTGGCCGGCATATAAACCCTGCCATCATTAATCGAATCTGCAGTGATCATGAAAACAGAGAGATTTATAGCGACGGTGAAGCGTTGCGAATCTGGACATGCAAGGAGGCAGCATTAAAAATGATCGGCACAGGATTACGAAAACCGATGAATAGTATTGAGATCAAAAAGATTGATGAGTTCCTTTATGAGGTAGATTTTAATGATGGAAAACGCGCAAAAATTTGTAGTTTTCAACATAAAGATCATTGGATATCAATATGTTTTAAATAATATCATCCGTTAAAAATTCCCCAATTCTTATGAATATACCCTCATTCAGTCGTGAAAAGATATTGAAAGGCCTGCAGGCAGCCGAAATAGCAAACACTGAAATAGAATCGGGGATCCGGTTGCTCTTTTCACCAAAAGAGATTTCAGAAAAGAATTTTGATGAAGTATGCAGAATCTATGCAAACCTTCATGAAGGGGATTTCGATACTGTTGTAGTTATAGAGTCACATCCCGGTAGTGCCGAAAAGAAACTGCCGATGCCATCTTTTAAATATCTGGATACACCATTAGGCAGGGTAATGGCCAATGATAAACTCAGAAATGATTTTGCTGATGAAGATGATGATTTTTTTATTGATGATGAAGCTTTTACTGAAAATGCAAGTATATGGCATCAATTGATGATGCTTCAATCGACATTGAAAGAGTTCACGGTTTTAGACATCCAAATCACAGATGAGAGCCCATTTATTGTTAAAGAACTCGCATCTGCAATCGAAGAAATTTTAGCTTCAAAAAATGCGCTGATTATCTGCTGTTGTGATATTCCTCGTGAGGCTTCAGATGAGCTCAATAAAGTGCTGGAATTTCTGGATTCTGACAACATCTCTGCACTAATGAACTACCTGAGCAGCGGAGATTCTTCTGTGGATGGGCTGGGTTCTTTTATTACGGGTTTACTTGTCGCGAAAAAATGGAACCTCCGAATGGAGTTTCCCGGATTGGATGAGAAGCGTAAAAATAATAAGAGCCTATTACACGGATATGCAGCTTTACAAAAGCACTCTACATTTCAAACGTGATGAAAAAGATGGGGTTTACCATCATTGGTCCCGGTGCCATTGGAAATGCACTTTTGAACTTTTTTGTGGCGCAACGCTATCAGATAAGAACCGTCTGGGACAGGAATAAGATCTACCGCTATCTGGAGAATGAGAAGAGTTGGGAGATCAAAAGAGACGAAGTACGTATCTCTGAGGATGATTTGGGAGCTATTATTTTTTTAACCGTTCCGGACGACCAAATCAAAACTGTTTCGATGGAGTTGGCGGCTCTTGACCTGAATTGGAATGACAGATCTGTGATTCACTCTTCAGGCAATCTGACGTCGGATGAATGTATTGCTTTAAAAGAGCGGGGAGCCAGGGTCGCTTCAATGCATCCGATTCAAACATTTATTCAGGGAGATGGTGCTGATAGATTCAAGGATATTTATGTGAGCCTTGAAGGTGATGAAAGTTTAACCCGGAGTTTAAGTGAAATGGTTCGTTCAATGGGGGCCAATCCGATTTTCCTCGACGCAAATCAGAAAAGAAAACTCCATCTTGCAGCCGTGTTTGCCTGTAACTACCTTGTTGCTCTGCTGGGACAATCAGAAAAGCTGCTGGAAGAATCAAATATTGATGGAGATCTGAATCTTTTAAAGCCATTGATTATGCGAACCCTTGAGAATCTCTTTAATAAAGGAGTTCAGAAGTCACTCACTGGACCCATATCGAGAGGTGATATAGAATCTGTGCAGAAACATCTTGAGATGATTGAGGAGGATACTTCTATATCCCTGTTGTACAAATTATTGGGTTTGGAAGCCTTAAAAATTACGGAAATACGCGGTAATCTAAGTAGTGAAGCAGTGGCTGAACTGGTAAAAATATTGGCTGTTAAAAATTGATGTGTTGTTAAGAGGTTAAAAAACGTTCTTAAATATTGAACGATCGTGTCTCTCTTAATTCTTTGTAATAATGGTTTCCAACTTGTTACATTCTTTCAGCTTAAAATTTCAATTAAATATTATTAATAAGAGTTATAC
>SKZL01000108.1 GCA_007127395.1 Balneolaceae bacterium | reverse complement strand
GAAGCATTTATTCTCATCTTCATGGGGATTTTGAATAAAACGGAATAATCACCGCCTGTTATATTGTCGACTCTGAGTTGGGTGCTGAATAAAAAAAACGAGACTCTCTCTCAATACCAGAGAAAATCTCGTTTCTTAATGAGATAACAGTTGATAAAATTATCAGCCTGTTTTTATGTTCTCACCTTGCAGGCATATCGAAGTATAGTGGTCTATTCAATCTAAGCCTCCTCGGCAGCCAGAGTCTCCTCAATCACTCTCTTCTGGATATCATGAGGTACCTGAGCATAATCGTGGTATTTACTGGTAAATGTAGCACTACCCTGAGTCATCGATTTTAACCGGGTTGTATATTGATCTAACTCCTGAAGCGGTACGATTGCCTGTATTTTCTGAATAGATCCTTCCGAATCCATCCCAAGGATCTGGCCTCTTCTGGAGCTGAGATCACTCATCACATCACCCATATAGATAGAGGGTAGTATAATTTCTACTTCATACAGTGGCTCAAGCAGTTGAGGTGCAGCGTTCAAAAATCCATCCTTGAATGCCATCAATCCGGCTGTTTTAAAAGCTGCCTCGTTGGAGTCCACAGAGTGCATGGAACCATCATAGACAGAAACTCTGATATCCCTTGCTCGGCAGCCACTGAGTGGTCCGTTACCCATTTTCTCCATAACCCCTTTCAAGATTGCAGGCAAAAAGCGGTTATCGATAACACCTCCTACAATACAGTTTTGAAAAACAAGTGTACCTCCCCAATCCAGGTCAATTTTCTCCACATTTCGGACATTCAGATCATCTCTATCAGGCATACCCTCATACCAAGGTTCAATAGAGAGATATACCTCTGCAAATTGTCCTGCTCCACCACTCTGTTTTTTGTGTTTGTAGTGCGATTCAACACGCTTGGTAATTGTTTCGCGATAAGGAATCCGCGGTTTGATAAATTCTACATCCAATTTGAATCTCTCTTTTAATTGATATAGAATCATGTTAAGATGTTCTTCACCCAATCCATGAAGGATGGTCTGTTGTAACTCCTGGCTATACTCCACGCGTGAAGAGGGATCTTCCTTCTGAATTTGATTCAAAGCAGATCCCAGCTTATCCTCTTCACCCTCTTTTTTAAGTTTTAAAGCTACCCGCATGGTGGTATTTGGATATTTGACCGGTGCAAACTCCAGATCTTCACCTTTCATCGTAACTGTGTCGCTGGAGTATAGATCTTTCAGTTTCACTGCTACGGCCAAATCTCCGGCTGCCACTTCACTCACCTCTACGCGTTTTCCACCCTGATTCAGGTAGAGAGCTCCAATCCGAAGTGTATCCTGACTCCGGCGATTTTCCATATCCATACCGGGCTTGATACTTCCCCCTGTAACCTGCAGATAGGTCAAATCACCTACATGGCTTTCTGATGCGGTTTTAAATACAAAGAAAGATGGTGAGCCATCTCTGTCTATCTCATATCTCTCTCCATTGCTCAGTTTTAAATGACGATCCAGTGGTGACGGTGCAACATTTCCCAAAAATCCCATAACACGGCCGGTACCCATATTTCTGGAGGCACATGTACAAAAAACAGGAAAAATATCTCTGTTTAACAGACTCATATTCAATCCATCTGTCATCTGGTATTCATCCAATGAGCCGTTTTCAAAATAGAGATCGAGCAAAGTCTCATCATTCTCTGCAATGGTTTCAACCAGCTCATTCTGTAAGAGTTCTGCTTGAGCTAATTGTGATTCAGGTATTGGAAGCTTGTCAGGGCGCCCTCCATTCTCAGGAAACTCATACATCGTCATCTTCAGCACATCGATAATTGCATGAAAATCTTCTCCTTCACTATAGGGATATTGAACAACCACTACCCCTCTGCCAAATCTCTCCTTAGCCATATCAATGGTGTTCTGGAAATTTGAGTTCACACTATCCAATTTATTGACAATAATCATGGATGGTATCTCCTCCTTCTCAGCCGCACTCCAAAAAGTCTCCGTTCCGATCTCGACACCTGCTTCACTATTCAGAACAAACATCGCAACATCTGCTACAGAGAATGATTCAGCAACCTGTCCATAAAAATCTGTGCTCCCCGGTGTATCGATCAAATTGATCTTGGTTCCTCTCCAATCCAGATGCAGTAGTGAATTATAGATCGATTTTTCTCTCTCTTTCTCCACTTCATGATAGTCAGAAAGTGTGTTTCCTGCCTCAATATTTCCTCTCTTTCTGGTTGTACCCGATTCAAATATCATTGTCTCTGCGAGGGTTGTTTTCCCCGCTCCTGAATGACCCAATAATGCAATATTTCTTACTTTTTCCGGCTCATATACTTTCATTTTCTAAGCTCCACTTTTTTTATCTCTTCGTTAATGACAGGATAACCCTCCAAATATTTTGAACACACATCTGATTCTTTGTGTGAAATTTTGCACCCCTACTCCAGGGTTAAAGAGGATGACTACCCTATTTATCTCTGTTATACCTATTAGTTTATAGAAATAAAATGAAAAACCATCGAATAAAATCATAACTTATTTTTCATTTTCTACGCTTTTTTACCTGAATTTTCAATCCTTTTGAAGTTTGTCTTATGAAGAAGATACTTCTGCTCCAGACAGGAGGTACCATTGCAATGAATTTCGATCGTGGTTCAACACAGCTTGATCCTCATAAATGGAGCGATGTGCTCTATAAGGAAATCCCTGAACTGGAACAGATTGCACAGTTACAGATTAAAAATGTTTTCTTTGAAGACAGTTCAGATATAAATCAGACGCACTGGCTTCAACTTGTTCAGGTTCTTACAGATAATGTAAGTGCGTTTGACGGGTTTGTTATTTTACATGGCACTGATACCATGGCTTATACAGCATCCGCCCTCTCCTTTGCCCTTAGAAACTTTCCAAAACCGGTTATTATGACCGGGAGTCAGGTTCCAATGAGTAACATAAGGAGTGATGCGCGCCGTAACCTGGTGAATGCTGTTGAACTGGCCACGAGTAATCTGAAAGAGATTGCAATCTGTTTTAACGATCATCTTTTCAGAGGCAATCGAAGTACAAAGATGAACATCAATGACTTTGATGCATTTACTTCACCCAATTATCCACCCATTGCAGAAATTGGGATAAAAATAAAATTATTTGAATTTGCCGTTCAATCCCAAAACGGGAAATTTGAAAGTCTACCTGTTTTTGACCACGCTGTTCATGTGATAAGGCTCTTCCCAAACCTCAATCCGGTGATGCTCGACTGCCTCAACCTGAAACGTACTAAGGCTGTTATCTTTGAAGCTTTTGGCATTGGAAACATCCCTGCCAAGGGTGAATACAGTATGATCCCGTTTATTGAGAAGTGCATTGAGAATGATTGTCATGTAATTATCAATTCACAGGCTTCCTACGATTCAGTAAATCTGGATGTGTATTCCAGTGGGAAAATATTAAAAAAGTTGGGTGCATTGAGCGCCGGGGATATGACAATGGAAGCCTCGATTACCAAAACAATGCATCTGTTGGGGCTGCAATGCTCAAAGAGTGAGTTCGAAACTCTGTTTAATCAAAATATTAGCGGTGAACGTTCTCAATAATCATTAATATTAAATTTTTAAGGAGTATTTCAGGGTTTTTCAAAGCCTGCAACTACTGTAATCAGAATTGATTGCGTCATCTTTATCACTCATTATTCATTATATTTAGGAGCTATGTTATTTGTATTTGATGTTGAGACAATACCGGATTTCGATTTCATCAGAACAACTCTGGATGATTTCACCAGCTCAGAAGACGATCTGTTGATTGCAGCCGGCGAAGAGATTGCCCGCAATCAGAGTGGATTTCTTCCACCTATGTATCACCGAATGGTATCCTGGGTAGGACTATGGATAGAGAACAGTGGTAAACCGGCTCAAAAATGCTCCTGGAACGGTGAAGATGAATTGGATGGATTGAATGAGTTATTTAAAACACTGCTGACATATAAAGACTTCGGACTGATTCATCACAATGGACGAGGGTTTGATTTGCCCTTGCTTACATACCGCGCTATGAAATACAACTTGCAGATGCCATTGCGTTTAAATCATCACGATATACGTTATCGGTTCAGTAAGGTCAATGTCGATTTAATGGACGAATTCAGTAATTATGGCGCAAGCACTTACCCGAAGTTGAAACAGTTGGGTCAGTTGATCGGTGTTCCCTTCAAACAGACCGCTGAAGGAAATGAGGTTCTTGAGATGTTTCGCAGAGGTGAACTTGAACAGATAGAGCACTATTGTTATGAGGATGTAATGGCAACCTATATAGTCTGGCTCCGAATGAAGTACACGACAGGTGATATAACTGAAGAGATCTTCAATAATTTAAACTCCAGGGCAATCAAGAAATTGCTGGAAATTCAGGAGCAACAATCACGATGAACCTGTTCATCTGACCCATCTACCCAATAAGGGTTTTTAACTCAAACTTTTTTGATCGCCTTTATTACAACTTTAAGATCAGAATCATCAATTTGATGATGAAAAGTGGCCCGAATTGTAGATGGGCCAAATTGTACCATTTCAATTTTTTCACCTTTCAGCTGCTTCAGTACTCCATCCACGGTTCCTTTAACTACATCAAACAGCACGATATTTGTAAATACCGAAGAGAGGTCTATAGAGAGGCTCTTATTTTCAGACACAGCAGATGCAAACTCTTTTGCTCTTCTATGATCCTCTTTTAACAGAGAATAGTGTTCATCTACGGCGAAATCTGCAGCAGCGGCCAACAGCCCGATCTGTCGCATACCACCGCCCCACATTTTTCGGATTCTGCGGGCCTGCCTGATCAGCTCTTGATCTGCCAATATCATCGAGCCTACCGGTGCACCCAAACCTTTACTGAAACAGATCGAGATTGTATCTGAAATCGATCCAAAAAATTTGGGTGAGAGATCTGAGGCGACCATAGCATTCCAGATTCTGGCTCCATCCAAATGCAAAAACAGGCCATTTTTTACTGCTACATTATTAATTTGCAGTAATTCCTTTTCAGTGTAGAAGGCTCCTCCCCCCTTGTTTGTTGTATTTTCAAGGGCAATCACCCGTGTATGCGGGTCCCATTCATTCCGTGTTCTTATTGCTGATTCAATCAGTTCAGGATTCAGTTTGCCATATTTTCCCTTTAATGGGCGGAGTTGAACACCGGAGAGAGAAGCGGCGGCTGCAGACTCATAATTGAATATATGTCCGGTTTCATCAATAATGACCTCATCGCCCGGTTTTGTTAGCAAGTGCACGCAAAGTTGGTTACCCATGGTACCGCTGGGAACAAAAAGTGCTGACTCCATTCCAAACATTTCAGCCATTTTTTCCTGAAACCGATTCATTGCAGGGTCTTCTCCAAAAACATCATCTCCTACTTCCGTTTCACACATCGCTTTTAACATACCGGGAGTTGGCCTGGTTACAGTGTCGCTACGTAGATCTATCATTTTTCGTCTGTCTCTGTTTATAATCTGATTTGATACTGGTTGGGATAAGCCAAAAATCGGGATAATGGCTCTTATTTGTCATATTTAAAGAAACCTTCACCCGACTTATCGCCCAGTTTGCCGGCATCCACCATTTTTACCAACAGCGGAGAAGGCCTGTATTTTGGGTCTTTAAACCCTTCATATAATACATTTAAAATATCCAGGCAGACATCAAGCCCTATAAAATCAGCAAGGCGCAATGGCCCCATCGGATGGGCCATCCCCAATTTCATCACATCATCAACTGCCTCCGGTGTAGCAACACCTTCATACACACAGAAAATCGCTTCATTTATCATTGGCATGAGCACCCTGTTCGATACAAAACCCGGTGAATCATTTGCCGTTACAGGAACTTTACCCAGTTTTTCAGACAATTTCTGAATGGTTTCTGCAATATTCTGATCTGTTTCCAGTCCGCGGATGATCTCCACCAGTTTCATCACAGGTACCGGATTGAAGAAATGCATACCGATAAATTTTTCAGGGCGGCCGGTTACAGCTGCCAGTTTGGTAATGGAGATGGATGAAGTATTGGTTGCCAAAATTGTATGTTCAGGTGCACTTTTGTCAATCTCTTCAAAAATCTTTCTCTTTAGTTCAAATATCTCAGGTACAGCTTCAACAACCAGATCAGCATCTGAAACGGCTTCATCCAGTTTCAGTGATGTCTGAATCCTTTTAAGAGCATCTTCTTTGTCAGATACCGAGATCTTCTCTTTTGTAACCATACGATCCAGATTCCGTTCTATCGTCTCAATAGCTCTGTTTGCAAGCTCTTTTTTTGTTTCGACCAGGGTCACATTAAAGTTATTTTGTGCAAAAACATGAACGATTCCATTTCCCATGGTACCGCCACCGATAACAGCTACATTTCGAATATCCTTCATTACTGATCCAAATTTTTCATTTAATATCATTACTTTCTCTCAAAAGAGTATGTATTTTGTTGTGATAATTCAATCAAATATACCACTTTCAATTTCTCTATTAGAACCAAAAATATTTAACCCCCCATGCAGAAGAGAGTTATCTTGTAGCAAATTGCTGTCACAAAAGATATTGACCCATTCTGCACCGCACCCATGAATCAGGTTTTAAAAATTACACTCTTTATTATTCTGTTGATTACAGGTGCTCTCGTAATAGGCATCTACTGGACTTTCTACAAACCACTCCCCAATTACAGTGCTACAATAAAGATTGAAAACTTGAATAATCATGTGGATATACATTGGGATCCATATGGCACACCGCATATTTACGCCTCAAATGAGGAAGATCTCTATTTTACTATCGGGTACATTCATGCACAGGAGAGATTATGGCAAATGACTCTTTCACAACTTTCAGCTGAAGGACGATTAGCAGAGTTTTTGGGTAAAGATCTTGTGCCTTATGATATACATCAGCGCACATTGGGTTTTTGGGAAACTGCGAAAAATATTGAAGCCGAATCACCTGATGCTCTACTCACTTTATTGCAAAAATATGCTGATGGTGTGAATTACTATGTGGATCAAAACAAAAATTCTCTTCCGTTGGAGTTCGCTCTTTTAAATATTGACCCCATTGAGTGGACAGTAACACATTCACTGGCAATGTCACGATTGATGGCATGGGATCAAAATATGCATTGGTGGAGTGAACTTACTTACGCTTATCTGGAGGATGCACTGGATCCGGTTCAGGTGAGACAACTAATCCCTGTATATGATGACAGGGCTCCAACCATGATCACCGACCTCCCGCAAATCTCTCCTTCATCTGTCATGACGTTTTTGGACACTGAACGTTCACTTCGGAATATATTATCAAAACGCGGCTCACCATTTGGCAGCAATGCTTGGGCGGTATCCGGGGCTAAAACAGAATCCGGATTTCCGATATTGGCCGGAGATCCTCACATGGGGCTCAGCATACCGGGATTTTGGTATGAACTATACGTTAACACACCGGATCTCAATTTAGGCGGAACAACAATTCCCGGATCCCCTTTTGTTGTACTTGGGCAAAATAAAAGAATGGCCTGGTCTATGACCAATATCTTAGCTGATGATACAGACTTTTTCGTTGAACAGATCACTGCTAATGATCCTGACAGTTACATTATTGATAATACATCTTTACCAATATTGAGTGAGCCTTTTGACAATAGAGTAGAGATTATCCGTGTTAAGGGGGGTGATGATATTATTCATGTTGTTCGTAGCAGCAGAAATGGGCCTGTCATCTCTGATATACACCCGGACTCAGAACTTGCAAGCGATAAAGTGGTTACGATGCGATGGATTGGTCACGATATCAGTCATGAACTT